>JALVDO010000260.1 GCA_027008975.1 Saprospiraceae bacterium
ATTTTCGTCATTGGGTAGTGGAATAATCCTGAATAAACTGCCAGAAAAGACCATACTGGCGATATTGACTCTTTCGTCAATCTTCATCAATTCTTTTTCATAAACACCTCGGTCAATAGGTTGGAGCCCATAAGCTCTCCTCGTTTCTTCCATGAGCTTATAGCTCCCCGAAGAGGCGTCAAAAAAGTCATTATAGGCGGCTCTTTTACCGGGCACACCCAGCTCTTCGTGAATTTTTTCGTGCATACCGAGCTTGATGAGCGGCACATCCTCCCAATCGTGGCTATTAGCGAACATTCCGAGTACGATTTGATTGGCTGACAGACCATACATACGTTCTTTACGGGCTATTTTTCGCATCACCTCACTAGTGAGGGTTGACATGGGCTTCATCCTTCCACGATAATCCTGTACGATTAATCGTCCGAACTTTTCAGCGTGGTTGGCATCGATGATATGCTTCGGAGTCTGAGCTGAAAGACCCGTTCCAACAAGAAGGAGCAAGGCGATGGTCGCAAAAGTGCCACTTTGATCCCGTAGCTTTTCTAACTTTTCTTTTAACTGAAAAAATCTCGTTTTTTTACTAAAAAACACCATTACCAAACCCAGCGTTAGCAGTATATAACCAAAGTAGGAAATCCATGTACCCCAAAAGTCGTGATTGACACTAAGGTAAGTTCCCTGTTCATCTGGGTCGAATGAAGATTGAAAAAAGCGATAACCACCGTAATTCAGAATATGATTCATATAGATGCGATAGTCTTCCTTTTTACCGTTCCGGTTGTCGATTAGCTGTACCTCGCTAGCGTAGGAAGCGGGGGTTTTGGTACCCGGATATTTGTCCATGATGAAATCGTATAGTTTGAGCGCAAAAGGAAGTTTCACCTCTTTAGCACCATAAGAAAGACCAAGGTTCATATTATTGAAAGCCAACTCGGCCGGACGACCTACGGCTCCCTTCTGTCCGTAAATATAAGCCTCCTGTCGTTCGCCATTAACCGATACATCTGCAACGACAGCAGCCACACTTCCGGCTTTGACTTTGGGTCCTTCTGATTCAATAACGACTTCTCCTTTCTCTTTGAAGTCGCCAAAGACAAACCGGTTGGCTCCATCGAAATAAAGTGAGCGGAGCCGCAGCGGATAATAACCTGCCTTGGGGAAGAGTGTATCCTTGGTTCGCGTTGCCATGACGGTTTGCTCCAGCGTTTTGTCACTCTTGATAAGGATGGAATCATTGCGGTAAGCGAGGTTGATAGCACCCGGCATTTCGATATCTTTGAAGTTGTAAATAACGCCACGTATCCTCTTGGTCTGCCCCGGATTGATAAAGTATTCCTCCCGCCCATTAGCACCACCGATGACGATTTTCAGCGTGGGGACGCCATCTTCTGATTCTTTCAGTATTTGTTTGGGGTTGGGAATAAAGTCTTTTACCTCAACCTCAACTAGGTCATTGCCTATGAGATAGGATTTTTTCAGGTGATTATTGCCAAGACTCGCAAAGAGAACGGGTTCGCTAAACCGGTATCTTTTTTTGCCTTTGATAACATCAAAATTCAGGTAGGTCTCAGCCGAAAGGATGGAATTGGAAACACCATTTTCGCGGATGTGCATCGTCCCTTCAAAGCCAAAGTAGCGTGTTACGGCTGCACCGATAAGTATGACAATCATCGCGGAATGGAAGAGTAGTAATGACCACTTTTTCAGGGGTATCATCCGAAACTTGATGATATTGACGACGAGGGTGATACTAAACAAGAGCAGTAATAACTCAAACCATCTTGCTCTGAAAATGATTTTTTGTGCAGCGCTGGTACCAAAGTCGTTTTCCACGAAAGTGGCAACTCCAATGGCGATAGCAAACAATACAATATACAAGCCGGCAGCCCGGGTATTAAAAAATGGAGCAAGGTATTTCTTGCCAAGAGCGATAATTTTTTGCATATCTTTAAAGTCGAAGTGTGATGTGTTCAATGATGATGATACCCAAAGATAACAATATTTTTTAGACTTAGGCTACAAAAGAAGAGTTTGAAGGCTATTTAGATGGACTCAATAATATTTTTTGCCTGACAAAACAACTAATAACTGAAATCATATTTTATGACAATCAACTGATTATCAATAATAAAATCATCAATTTTTAAAATAAAAAGCTATTTTTTAGGCACAAAAACACTGACAAATTTTTGAAATTGTTAATAGCTATCGCCAATATCGTGCACATTTCTATGATTTTATGTAAATTTGCAATTCAAATGCAAAATTACATAAAAATGTCACCCCGTTTGTCCCAACACCTCCGACACCAAATCCCTAGTTTGTGAATCCGGCTCAATACCGTAAAACTCTCGCAACCGGTCTTTCAAAATGTGATATTGGCGGATGGCTTTGCCTCTTTCGCCTATGCGAAGGTAGCAACGCATCAAATCTCGGACGGCGCTTTCATTGATGGAATCGATTTGATTGATTTTTTCATTCACTACAATAGCGGCTCTCCATGCCTCCTTTGATATACAGAAGCGGCTGAGCATTTCAAGAGCGGAGCGGTAGAATCGCTCTAATTGTAATTTCTCATCCTGAAGCCAGCTCGCATCCTGAAATTCGATTAGAAAATCGCCTGAATAGGCGTGAATTGCTGTACAGAGGTGGTGAAAGTAATTCCAGGAATCATTTTCCCGAAAGGAAAGCACATCAAAATATGATCTTTTGAAATAGTCAACATCGCTTTGTATCGGAATGTCGCGATTCCAGTAGTATTTCCCATCCGCATGTATGAGAGGACTGACGCCGAAGGAGGTCTTGCTAAATTGACTGCGGATATAAGACAAGGTAACTTTTAGGTTATTTTCGGGTGAATTGATTATGTAATCATCCCAAAAACGGGTAATGAGTTGCTCCTTCGTCCAGCCAATTTGAGGATTGAGCAGAAAAAAGGCGACAATAGCCCGTTGTTTTTTTGCATTAAGTCGCAACAGTGGAATTCCATTTTTCAGGATGGCAAAATCGTTAAAAAACCGAATGTAAAGCCCTTGCTCCGAAGAACCGGCGACGTAAGGTAAGTGGCAATTAGTCCTTTGGTGAATTAGGCAATCGACTTTTTTCAGCAATTGCTCACTATTCAAATTGGTTTGAATTTTGGGTTGCATCTTACGGTGTTTTGGGTGAAGTGGAGTGTATTTGTGGTCACTCCTCTCACTATAACGTGCACCAATGCGAAAATCTTACAGGAAGTTGTATGTTATTTTGTAGTGATCTTGATTTGCGTTATTTTAGCCGGTAAGTACCTATGCCTTATCAAAATAAGTCTCCCATTCTTCATCTGTCCACATCTTGGGGTGTTTCCACTTACCGGCAGCCATTTTCTCTTGAACAAGGTTGACCAAATCAGGTGCTACTCCTGCCACCTCTGCAACCTGCTCTATGGGCATTTGGACTGTCTCCAACAAATTTGCAATCATAATAATCGCTTTCTTTTCTGCTCCTTCCTGAACACCCTCCTGCTTCCCTTTCTGCATTCCCTTTTGCATGCCCTTTTGCATTCCTTTTTGCATTCCTTTTTGCAAAATCATATCATAAGTACTCATAACAAAATCTTTTATTTTTGGTGGAAGTTCTTTGACTGCAGCAATTCTCAATTTGGCTATTCGAGCCTGATTCAATGCATTTCAGCGATGCAAACCAATCTTTCTTTGATAACGGTTTTGTCTTCCTTTGACGGTGAAACCCTGTTGAATGTATAA
>JALVDO010000261.1 GCA_027008975.1 Saprospiraceae bacterium
TTTTTGCCTCCATTCCCAGTACATCAAAAACGACCCAATCCGCTATCTGCTGTATCCAATCAAACATTAGTTTTTATTTTTTTGTATACTTACCTTGGGGGAACACCCAGTACGGGGGCGTATGCCCGGATGACGCGGATTAAACGGATTAGAATCCATACGGAGGCGTACCTGCCCGGACCTCCCTGCTGCGCAACGCACATACGCGCCCGAGTCGGGGGAGGCAGGTTTTTGTTTTTGCTTTCGCAAAAACGTGTGCAAATTCAACTACATTATTTAATATTATCTCACTTTGGTCGTCAGACCAAAAATTCGTGTGAACTCGCTCTCTATTATAATAAATCCGTGTGAATTCGCAGCATTTGTGTCATCCGTGTTCCCTTTATTCCCAAATTGCAAACATAAAGTATGAGATGGTAAGTAGTTACGTTTTTTTAATTTTTTTGTTATAAAATGTAAAAAAGTCCCGTAGGATTTCATCCCGTATTCTTCTAAACTCATTGGTAATTTCCTCATCTGACCCCGTCGCATCGGCAGGGTCTTCAAAACCGATATGGAGGCGATTTTTCACCTTTCCGGTAAATGCAGGGCAGCTCTCCTTCGCCCCACCGCAAACGGTGATGACGAAATCAAATTCCTCATCCAAAAACCGCTCAACCGGTTTGGGATGGTGCTCACTAATGTCCAATCCCAACTCCTCCATCACCTGAATGGCTTTGGGATGGACTTCGCTACTCGGTGCCGTTCCTGCTGAATGCACTTCAAGGTTCTTGTCAAATGCACTTAGCATTCCTTCTGCCATCTGGCTCCGACAGGAATTACCCGTGCAGAGTATTAATACCTTCATTTTTTATGCTTTTGTGTAAAGACGTTTTTTCAAATAAAGCGCAACATTCACTAAGCCGATTAGTACCGGCACTTCGACCAAAGGACCAATCACCCCGGCAAATGCCTGCTGCGAATTGATACCGAAAACGGCAATTGCGACGGCAATCGCCAACTCAAAATTATTACCCGTTGCCGTAAAAGCGATGGAAGCATTGCGCTTGTAATCTACCCCCATTGCCTTCCCTATAAAAAAACTAAGGAAAAACATAATGATAAAATAAAGCACCAAAGGTAGTGCTACTTTGAGAACATCAAAGGGAATCTCGACGATTAAATCTCCTTTCAGGCTAAACATCAACACAATCGTGGCAAGCAAAGCAATGAGTGTAATCGGTGATATGCGTGGGATAAATTTGCGATTGTACCAATCCTGCCCTTTGTACTTAATTAGATATTTCCGGCTCAGGAATCCGGCGAGAAACGGGATACCGAGATATATCATTACACTCTTTGCTACTTCCATCATCGAAATGTGGACATCAAAACTCTTCAGACCAAAATACTTCGGGAAAACACCGATAAATAGCCAGGCATAAAAACTATAAGTCAGTATCTGAAAGATACTATTCAAGGCAATCAGCGTCGCACCATACGTCCGACTTCCTCCCCCCAAATCATTCCAGACTATCACCATCGCAATACATCGCGCCAAGCCTATCAATATCAGCCCGGACATATAACCCGGATCATCCTTCAGGAAAGTAATCGCCAGCCCAAACATCAAAAGAGGCCCCAACACCCAGTTTAGGAACAAGGATAACCCCATCACCTTTTTATCTTTGAAAATAGTCGGGATAAGGCTGTAATCGACTTTTGCCAGTGGTGGGTACATCATCAATATCAAGCCTATTGCCAGAGGAATATTAGTCGAACCAACCGACATACTATCAGCAATGGTCGATATGCCCGGAAAGAAATATCCCAACCCAACACCTATTGCCATTGCCAAAAATATCCATAAAGTCAGAAACCTATCTAATAATTTTAATCGCTTTTTCATTAGTATTTTAAATAGTATATCGTAAATAAACGATTGATTTTTCTTTAAAAAAAGGCATTGAATCCAATGCCTCTTCGTTTTCAATCGCAAATATGCGATGAATATAATTCCCGTGCAATATTTGCACCATTTTTTTATCGCAACTACTTACTTTTATTCATACTTCGCCAATTCCTTCAAATAGGCATTGCGTATTTCCTCCAGTAATTCGATGGTGTGATTGGGTTTATAAACGCGGATAATGTCCTGAATGCCTTCATTCATATAAAAGGTAGCGAGTGCCACATCGTACTGGTTGTTGCTGATATTATTTTTGATATGCATTGTTATCTTCCGGAACAACTCCCAATTAGGGCGCCACGGAATCTCAATATAAGCCATTTCTGACTGTCTTTCATCCTCGTAGATACCCTCTTGAACGCGGTTAATTAAATAGAATTTTTTCACTTTAAGTAAAACGGTTTCATCCTGATACCTACTACGGCTACGAACGAATTGAAATCCTTCTTCCGCAAATGCCTGCTGGACGGTCTTAATATCATCAAAGCTATTCATTCCCTTGATTCTGACTGCCTGATAGGTTTTGCTCCCAACGCGCATTTCCGCAACGCTGGCATTGAGTTTAAAGTCCAAAAACTTATTGAGTTTGGCTGCCGTTCTCAGGGTTTTTTCCCAAGTGTTTTTATTTCTGCTAATTAATAACACGGAGCGAGGCTTAGAGTATTCCTTCATTGCTTCTGCGTAATATCCTGGAAAGGGATGGTTGATCTCTACGACAAAAGTACCGGGCATAATGCTGTGGGTCAGTGCATTGACGGTCTCCTCTTTATCCACGTAACCACTGACTTCAAATTTTTTTGACATAATATTGGATTTAAATAGCTACTCAATTGAATGAACCTCCAATGTATGCAAAAAGTTTGTTTTGACAAAAAAAAGTCTAAAAAAAATTAGCAACTATTTACGAGTGCCCATTTTTAGACAAAAATTAAGGTACTCGTAAATAGTTACAAAAAAACGCTTACCACCTCTCCGGCAGGACTCTACCCTCATCATTATCTTAGTAACAACTCGCTCCTTCACCCCACTCGTCCCATTGTCCACACAACCCGCTTCCACACCTTGTCGCTCCCTTTCACCCTCATCGCACCAACAATACCTCCCCACTCACTATCTCGCGGTTGCCGTCCGCAAACTCAACATCTGCTTGATAGACATAAACGCCTAATGCTGCCGGATGCCCCTGCCATCTGCCATCCCACTTGAAGCCGTCTGTGGCGCTATAAACCATATCGCCCCAGCGATTGAATATCTGCATGGCGTGGACATTGATGACCTCATCTCCGTAAAGGGGCGAGAAGAAATCGTTGATGCCATCATCGTTAGGACTAAAGGCATTGGGAAAATAGATATGATGTGGTACAACCACCTCCACGGATACCTGTAGCACCTGCCGACAACCGTAATTATCCTCCACTTCGAGCTCATAGTCTCTGGTATAGGTGGGTGAGACCTCCGGACGTAGGCAATCCGTACAAGACAATCCCTCTGATGGCGACCAATGATAAGCCAAAGCATCCGCTGCTCCACTCTCTTCCACGAGTATGGTACGAGTGCTATCCCAGGGCAGTAGCAGATGCTTGGGAGCCCTCACTGACCATTCGGGAGGAGCTGTTACTCGTATTGTATCGCGGAGTATGCCACACTCATAACCCGCCTCAAGCGCATATACTCCATAATCACCAACAGTTATCGAAGGCGATGTAGCCCCCGTACTCCATCTGTAGGTCTCAAACCAAGCCGGCGCCTCCAACAGCAAGGGTTCGGATAGGCACAATACCGTATCGCTGC
>JALVDO010000262.1 GCA_027008975.1 Saprospiraceae bacterium
AGCATTCCTCGTACATTCTTATTACATGGATAACGGCTTGTCATTGCGTACACAGTTGGGTGTGACGGCGGAGAGTTTCGACCGGGGAACAATCCTTGGTACAGCGACCGGCTTGATTGGTTCGCAAACGAATCTCGATCAAGGTGCCACAAGAGATATTTCTCACGGACGGTTACTACAGGAGGATAGAGGTTTCTTCGCACAGGAAGAGGTCAACTTCGATGATAAAATCATTGCCACGGTAGGCGTTCGAGGGGATAAGTCGTCCAACAATGGTGACCCAAATAAGCTTTACTATTATCCAAAGGCATCTTTGGCCGTCAATTTAGGTAATTTTGACTTTTTCAGCGCAGATGGAATATTAAGTTCTCTTAAAGTCAGGACAGCTTACGGACAGTCCGGTAATTTTGCGCGTTTTGGCTCTAAATTCACCAGCTTCAACAGTGGTGTAATTAGTGGCGGTGCAGCGCTTGAGTTGAGTTCTCTCCTCGGAAATGCAGATGTAGGTCCTGAGCGACAGACGGAGTTGGAGATGGGATTTGATGCCGGAGTCATGAACAACCGCATTCTCTTTGATTTTACTTATTACATCAAGAGCGTCGATGATTTGTTGTTGAATGCGGATGTACCAACTTCTTCAGGTTTTACCAGTAAGGTGACTAATGCAGCAGCATTGGAGAATAAAGGAATCGAAATTGGATTGAATGCAGATCTGCTCAAAGGAAAAAATATTAACTGGCAGTCCGGTATCAACTGGTGGACAAATAAATCCAAGGTGACACGTTTGGATATCCCGTCTTATACGACCGGCGGTTTTGCCGATTTCCTCGGTCAATTCCGAATAAAAGAGGGGCACAGCCCAACAGAAATAATTGGCGTCGGCCCTGATGCCGATGAGGATGGATTGCAGGTATTTGGAGATGCTCAGCCTGATTTTGAAATGTCCTTTTCCAATTTTATTCAGTTTGGAAAGTTCGACTTCAGTTTTATCCTACACTGGAAAAAAGGTGGAAGCAATATCAATCTTTCGACCCTGTTGTTTGATTTGAATGATACTTCGCCGGACTTCGATAAGATAGAATTAGATCCGGAAGGAAAGCTGGGCAATGGACCTTACCGATTGAGTTTGTTGGGTGTTAATACCCGTCCTTATATCGAGGATGCGAGCTATGTGAGATTAAGAGAGGTTGGGTTGTATTACAACATCGACCGTTCTGTCTTTGGGGATGTGATGGCATTACGAATCGGATTCTCTGCCAATAATATGCTGAACTTCTTCAAGTACAACAGTTATGATCCGGAAGTTTCTAACTTTGGCTCAGGCGGATTGTCACAAGGAGTGGAAGTGACGCCATTCCCATCGTCTAAGCGATATAACTTCCACGTAATTGCCAAGTTCTAAAAGAAGGGGTTATCAATTATTAATTATTAAAAAATAAATAAAATACAATGAAGAATATATTTTTGAAATTTTCAATGCCGGTTTTTCTGCTGGTTTTGGTGATGACATCTTGTACATTAGATGACATCAGCAATCCCAATGGTCCGGATTTGGCACCTATTGTACAGGATGCAACCAAGAGTGAATTGCAATTGCTCGTATCGGGCATTCAGTCTCTGACCCGGAATGATATTGGTTTTTACTACGATGTGACAGCCATCATCGGTCGAGAGTATTACTATTTTACGGGCTCCGACCCACGTTACACTGGCGAATTGCTCGGAAAGGGAAGCGCCGTATTGGATAATGCAGGATTTTACGGAACGCGACCTTTTGCGGGAAGATACCGTACCGTGAAGGAATGTAATGTCCTTTTGGAGGCCATTCAGAACACAACAGCCGATATAAGTGATGCAGAGAAAAAGGGGTTTATGGGATTTGCAAAGACAATGAAAGCCTATGAGTTATCCATTGTCTTGAATCTTCAATACAAAAATGGTATTCGAGTCGATGTTGCCGATCCGGATAAACTGGGACCTTTCCTCGATTATGAGGGCTCCTTGTCAGCAATAGCTGACTTACTGGATGAGGCAAATGCCGACTTACAGGCAGCCGGAGATGTTTTTGCTTTTACATTGCGAGGTTTTAGTGGCTTTGGCACGCCCTCGACCATGTCCACTTTTAACAGAGCATTGGCGGCGAGAATAGCCTTGTATCAGGGTGATATGGCTGGTGCCAGAACGGCTTTGGCTTCTTCCTTTATGGATATGAATGGACCTTTGGATATGGGACCTAAGATGGTTTTCTCTCTTTCTGGAGGAGATAGGACCAATCCGGTTTATCGTCCGACTGATCAGGCTGATGGAATTATTGCACATCCTTCCTTTGTAGCGGATATGGAAGCCAATGACGACAGAGCATCCAAGATAGCACTTCGTCCTTCCGGCACATTGGCATTGGATGATTTGTCCGGAGACTACGACGTAGTGGTGTTTAATTCTTTCGAGGCTCCTATTTCTTACATTAGGAATGAGGAGTTGATTCTCATCATGGCAGAAGCGCAAATCGGAAACGATAACGGAGCTGCTGTCAATGCCATTAATGTGATTCGGAATGCACACGGTATCGGAGATTATTCCGGTGATATGACCGACGCTGCTCTATTGGATGAGGTCTTGAACCAAAGGCGTTACTCTCTGTTTGGAGAGGGACACCGTTGGGTGGATATGCGCCGTCTTGGCCGTCTTGGCGAGTTACCTATTGATAGGACGGGCGATGATGTCTGGGAACAGATGCCGCGTCCTGTAACAGAATAAAATGAGTACATAAAGACCAGTGCGTGAAAATCGTGCTGGTCTTTTTTTTAATGCTAACAAATAACAAAAATTCAAAGGAAATAATCATGCAAAAATTACTTACACTACTATTTATTGTCAATCTGGTACTATCCGGTTATGGTCAAGAGTTGGGCATCGCCATTAACATTGCTAATGATGGTACAGAGATTGGAAAATTATGCGCTAAGCGTTTCGTTGAGGAGGTTACGGCATTGAATGACGACCGCTTGGTCATCTATGATTGGGATCAAAAGAAGCATAAGTTGAGTTTGTCACCTGAGGCAAATACCCCTGAAAAACCGGTAGAAATCGCTTACTTTGTAGAGCAAGTGACCCCGCCATTAGATTATAAAAAAGTCAATGTAACTTTTAATTCAAACTTGAAGGGGGATGTTGTAATGGGGGCGTTTCTTGCCGTTGATTTTGAAGGACGCTACCTCATTAAAGCAGTTGATGTAAGGACAGGAAAGATTTTGCTGGCGCCAATGGAAGTGAAATTGGTACGGAATATGCCTTCCAAGGCTGAATTGGCAGATAAGCGAAAATCCCGTTTCGTGGTTACCCATAAAAAAGCAGGTGTTGCTGTTGATATTAAGAAGTACGTGAAAGGGACCAAGAAAGCAGCCCAACTTCAGTATAACCATACTTTGAAAGCCAAAATGATAAATACTAATAAAGAGAAACTGCAACAAGCTTATCTTGCCGATGTTGAAAATCGTCTCAATTCCATTGTCCTAGTTAGCAATAAGCTGGATAGTTTGATGCACCCTAAAGAGGAAATTTTTGAAGTAGAAGTTCCGGATATCGAAGCGAAAAAAATCAAGAAGATGATCGTCCACGTCGGCGTGGATAGCGGTGTTAAGAAGTTTGATAGATTGGATGTATATTCTGTTAAAAAAATCGAAGATAAGGAAATTCCATTCTTTATAGCGAGGATATTTGTCGATAAAGTCGATGG
>JALVDO010000263.1 GCA_027008975.1 Saprospiraceae bacterium
GATGCTGACAGGCGTAGCCTCGTCAGTAGGCTAAAGTATAAAGTGGAAAGGCTAAAGGTAAAAGGCTAAAGTTTAAAGGCTAAAGGCTAAAGGCTAAAGGCTAAATTTAAAAGGCTAAAGGTAAAAGTGAAATTGGTTTTGAAAATGGAATCCTACTACTGACGAACTGCGTTGTACTGATGAACCGTGTTATCAGCACAGGGCAGCATCCTCGATTTTAAATTTTAAATTTTGAATTTTTCCTTTTAAATTTTCTAATTCTAATTCCAATTCTAATTTCCCAAAAGTATGTTATCTTTGGGTTTTTATAAATAATAAGACTATGCAAAAAGTACAGAAGTATATTGAAGAAAATAAAGAACGATTTTTGGACGAATTGTTTGAGTTGTTGCGGATTCCTTCCGTTAGTGCGGATTCTGCCTATGCAGGGGATGTAAGCAAGGCGGCAGATTTTATTGCAGCAAAACTAGAGCAGGCAGGTGCCGACAAGGTGGAAGTCTGTCCGACAGATGGTAATCCTATTATTTACGGGGAGAAAATAGTTGGCAAAAACTTGCCAACGGTATTGGTCTATGGGCATTATGATGTACAGCCGGCAGATCCCGTTGAGTTATGGGAGTCAGGACCGTTTGAGCCGGTCATCAAAAAGACTAAATTGCACCCTGATGGAGCGATTTTTGCCCGGGGCTCCAGCGATGATAAAGGACAGATGTTTATGCACGTCAAGGCCTTTGAGGCAATGATGGCGGCGGGAGAATTACCCTGTAATATAAAATTTATGATTGAAGGGGAAGAAGAGGTTGGCTCTGTTCATCTTGGTACCTTTTGTAAGGAGAATAAAGATCGACTGGCTTGTGATATGGTACTGATATCGGATACAGGGCTTATTGCCAATGATGTGCCATCTATTACAGTGGGACTGCGAGGGCTGAGCTATGTGGAGGTAAAGGTGACCGGACCTAACCGGGATTTGCATTCCGGTCTTTACGGAGGGGCAGTTGCCAACCCCATTAATATTTTGTGCGATATGATTGCTAGTCTTCACGATGAAAATAATCATATCACCATTCCCGGATTTTATGATGATGTGGAGGAATTGACGGACGAAGAGCGCGCCGAAATGGCAAAAGCACCTTTTGATTTACAGGAGTTCAAAGATTCCATCGGTATCAAAGCTGTATGGGGTGAGAAGGGATACTCTACCTTGGAGCGGGTGTCTATCCGTCCGACATTGGATGTCAATGGCATTTGGGGTGGTTATACAGGAGAGGGTGCCAAAACGGTCTTGCCTTCCGAAGCATGGGCTAAGATAAGTATGCGTCTTGTGCCTCATCAGGATTATAAAAAAATCACAGAGTTGTTTAGCAATCACTTCAAGGCGATAGCGCCGGAGTTCGTGACGGTAGAGGTCTTTCCGCATCATGGAGGGCAGGGAGCCGTCACCCCGACCAATACGCCTGAATACAAAGCAGCAGCCAAGGCGATGGAGATTACTTTTGGTAAAAAGCCAATACCACAAAGAAGCGGTGGTAGTATCCCAATCGTCGCCATGTTTGAAGAGATATTTGGTGTCAAGACGGTATTGATGGGATTTGGTCTCGATTCCGATGCAATCCACTCTCCAAATGAGCATTTCGGTTTATTCAATTACTATAAGGGAATTGAAACGATTCCTTATTTTTATCAGGAATATGCCAAAATGAAGAAGTAAGGTTTTGATTCTGCCTTATAATGAATGGTTTGGCGATAGATGGGATGCCATATTCCGAAACTTCCCAAATTGTGGTGATATTCAGGGCTAACTTTTCAGATTGGATACAACTTTATCAATTCAATAGTTGTCAAAAGTATTTAACAACGGTATGCTTGTTTTTACTCCTTGGAAACTATTTTTTGGGTTTTGTGAAAATTGTTAAGTAGGTTTTCTATTAATTTATCCAATTTAATATTTTTGGAGTCAATCCACTGTTTGATGTCCCTATTCAATACGATTTCCACTTCGGTTTTCATTTTTAATTCCTCTATTGGGTCATAATCAATCTTCACCCAATCTCCTTCAAAATCTTCATCAGATTCAATGTCGTCGTCGTCATAATAAATAGCTTCCTCAGGTACAATCACTCCCGCTTTTGCCAATTTCATTACGTCTAAAGATTCTATCTTTATCCTGTCCCAGTCAATAGAATAATCTCTTATAGATTCTCCCGAGTCTATTTTTTTCATTGGTATTCGTTTTCATGATAAATGCCCCGAATTCGTCCTAAAATATCATAAAAAATAGTCCTAAAATAATATTTGTCATTTATTTGACAAGGATTTGTCTTTTTAGAGGCAATTTCCCCTTTAGGTACCAAGGTGTCAATTTTCCTTCAGCGGGAAGCAGATTTACTACCCTCCCCATTTTTCAAAAAAATCCGTATATTTGGGATTGAAAACACTCGCCTCCATTAACATACTGAGATGATGAAAGACGATTTGCGCTTATTTTTGAATGATATTTTGAAAAGTAGGGAGACTTTGTAACAGTCGTTTTTATGTAACAAAAAAAGCTATGAAAATATGTATGTCATGAAAATATATCCAATTTTATCGATAAGTATCCTATTGTTGACCCTTTCTATGACTTGCCAAAAGAAAGGGGTCAATGTTATCACAGAAGGAAAGGACAGAGAGGAAACAATAACTATTAATCAGGTGAGCGATCGAAATGATATTCCTCCTCCTCCGGATACCGCCTGGTGGACATTGGATACCACCAATTTGGATTATTGCGAGCAACGGTTATGGGATTATCTAAAGACCATGTATCCCATTGATGCCGATGATTATTGGAATTATCATATTTATGCCATCAAAGATGAGCCGGGAGATTTGTTAGAGAATCGGGCATTGGTAAGCCGGTATATACACTTTTTTATAGATACAATCTACTCTAGAAACGGGCTGCTCTACGACCCCGAAGCGCCCTGCGATAACATCGACAGTACTTTTTTTCTGAAAGCGCTGGGTCCACCTACCTGCCGGAGTTATCACCCGGGGTTCAAGCAGGTTAACTATTTTTATTCTTTCAAGTTGAGATATAGGCATGGTCCCTGTCCATATATATTTGATGAAGGTAACGAATTTGAACATTTCTGTTACTCTATGCACTTTGATTATTGTGCCTTATTGATGATGCACTTTTCGGAGAAAACGGGCAAGTTGACTTATATCTCTTTTTATGGGGCAGGCAGCTAAATGCTCACCGGATATAATTAACTCGAAATAAATTTTCACCATACTGATGACGGGGTTTTCTGCCTTGGTAGTTAAATATTCCGTTTAAATCAAAACAGCAAAAAAATGAAAGTTAAAAACCTATTGCTATTACTATCCATCATCCTTTCAGTCACTTATTTTTCCGCCTGTTGCAAAAATGACCCGGGAGATGCCGGTGAAGCACAAAGGAAAATGAAGTGCGAAAGCTACAATAATTACGTCTATATCGACGGGGAGTGTAAATGCCCCGAAGGTTATTTTGAGACGGGTGACGAACCGACTGACTACTCTTGTAGAGAGAAGCGCCATGGAGCATTTTTGATGAAAAGTGACGATTGTTTTTGTGGAGGGAGTATCGTATTTGAATTTAATTTGGACGCCACCTCTGAATATAGAAATGTTGGGATTTTTTCACAGGGGGGCTATTTAAGTTTCCCTACCTCATGTCAATACACTCCGAAGCCCGACG
>JALVDO010000264.1 GCA_027008975.1 Saprospiraceae bacterium
TCACAAAATAATGTAAAAATCGACTTTCAGGCAGTTAATTACACCCTTCGGGGAGATTTGTTATTCAAGTATCGGCTGTTACCTGACTCAACATGGCAGACAACCAAATTGCCGGCGGTACAATTCACTAACCTAAAGCCGGGAAAGTACAAATTCGAGCTTTGTTTGGCCAATAAGGTGCCGGTGGGCGAGCGACCATCGTTTCGGTTTCAAATCAATAAGCCCTGGTGGCAACGTCTGTGGATACATTTTGCTTTTATTGGCTTTATTATTTGGCTCACTCGTAGGATTGTTAAAAGGCAACAAAAAAAGAAATTTGAAATCGCGAATCGCCAAAAGGAGCTACAACAAAAAATTTCTGACTTGAAGATAACCGCCCTGCAATCGCAAATGAATCCGCACTTCATCTTTAATTGTCTGAATACCATTCAGGCGTTTATTCTCGACAATCAGCCCGATTTGGCAACGAAGACACTAGGACAGTTTTCCACCCTCATTCGGAAGGTTTTTGAATACTCCGATCGAAAGGTTATAAGATTGGAAGATGAAATTGACTTTCTAAATAACTATATCCAGCTCGAAAAACAAAGATTTGACAACCAATTGCACGTAGAATTAAGCTGCTCGGATTTTGTAAATGAGCACTTATTTGCCTTAAAGATACCACCGCTTCTCATTCAGCCTATTATTGAAAATGCGTTTGAACACGGACTGTTGCATCAATCCGGAGAAAAAATATTAAAAATTCATTTCGAGAAAATAGACAATTATTTAAAATGCAGCGTTATAGACAACGGGGTAGGGATGAGTCAATCCATCGCCTACGATATCAATGTTAAATCATCCCAAAAACGCAAAATTTCAGGACTTTTTCTGACAAGGGAAAGAATATTAACATACAACCACACGAAGGATACCAATATTGACAAAAAAACATTCGTCATTACCGACCTGAAAAATATGACAGGTGGAAAACAAAACGGAACGAAGGTAGAAATTTTTATCATTATTGACCATGAAAAAAAATAATAGAAAGCTAAAAGCAGTCATTATTGAGGATGAAGAAAAACTTGGAAAAATGCTGAGTATGCAAATACTGTCAGGCTCTGACGATATTGAAATTTCAGGCATTTTTGAATCAGTTAGAAAAGCCATTCCAAGTATTTTTGCCCATACACCGGATATTGTGTTTCTTGACATAAAACTAAAGCAGGAAAGTGGTTTTCACCTTTTTGATTATTTTGAAAATCAGGACTTGCCGTTTGAAGTGGTTATTACAACAGCCTGCAATGAATATGCTATTAAAGCCATGGAGCTTTCGGCTATCAGCTATCTGCTAAAACCCATCGACTCTGAGAAATTGATGGAAGCCATCGCAAAAGCGAAAAAACGATTAGCGACCAAGAAAAATGAGGCGCGTTATTTGACACTAATAGAAAACCTGAAAGAAAATAACAAAAAGATTGCACTTCCTATCAAAAATGGATTCATCGTCAGTCCTGTCAACGATATTTTGTATTGCAAATCTGCCGGTAACTATACCGACGTCCATCTCGTTTCAGGAGAAAAACATACCATCAACCAAAATCTGAAGTTTTATGCAGAATTATTAGGTGCTTTTTACTTTTTTAGGGTCAATAAACAATTTGTCATTAACTTCAACCACATAAAAAAGTTCACAAAAGGTCTAAAGTGGATAATCGAAATGACTGACGGTGAAAACATACAGATTTCCGAGTTGTTAAAAGACGACTTCCTAACAAAATTTTCGGGGGAATAAAAAAAGATGTGACTATAAGCCAAACTCCCCGTCAGATAAACGGATTGGGTATCACTCCCTTTGGATACCGTCATTAAAATTATACACAAACACTCACAATCTGAAAAAATTGGAAAGTACATTAATGGAAAAAAAACTCTGTATAAAAATAGGCAAGGTTTATCATTGTCTGTCATTAAAAGACATCAAATATGTCCACACGGAGGGGAATTACTCCGTTCTTCATACCACTCGGCAACAATACGTCGTCAAAACCTCCCTCTCCAAATTGGAGAAAAAGTTACCCTATGATACATTTTGTAGAATTCATAGGAATTTTGTCATCAACGAGAACGCCATTACAAAAATTGACACCCAAAATCACAAGGTTTATATTGAAAAAAATGATCTGCCGTTGGGGAAAAACTACAAAGAATCCCTCTTAAATAAAATGGTAATTTTGTCTTAAAACCATTTTTTTAAAGTTTATCACCCAAATGGGCTATTTTTTCAGAAAAAATTGAAAGATTGGTGTGAATCCTTTTAAATTTGCACACGTAAAAAGAAAAATGCTTTAATTAAATCCATATTTAAGATTAAAGTAAGGGGGAACGGTTGTCAGGAAAGTCTGCTCTGCAGATGATTACTGACAACTTTTTTTGTTTATGGGGGGCTACTCGGGTGATTTCTTTTGAAAATTCCTTATGAACTGATTTATTTCTGGCGTTGCTTTTGTGAGCAATAATCCTCCAAAAAAAATGACACAAAGAATAATCGAGCGAAATATAAAATCCACTACCCAATAACTATGCAATGAAGGCATATTCTCACCTACCAAATAAGTGATTATTCCGATGACAATAACAGAAAGCATCTCCCAGCTAAAAGGCAATATTTTAAAATGGAAGTATACAAATACTTGGATTACCAAATTGGCAACCACTAAGGTTAATGCCGTAGCTGCAGCAGCTCCCACAAGCCCATAAGTACGAATTAGAAAATAATTGCTAATAATTGCGATTACAGCTGTTATTAATTTAGAATATAAATCAAACCTGTATTTTGAGGAATGGATTATAACCAGTCCATTATAACCATTAACAACACTTATCAATTGACTTAAACCTAAAAACAATATTACCATTTTCCCATCAATGTACTCAGGTTTTAAAATGGTAAAAATATTATTGAAATTTGCAATAATTCCGATGTAGATGATTAGTCCAAATGCGAAATTATTTAATGCCATACTTTTGTAATAGGCTTTTATTTGTTCCAAGTCCCTGTCCTTCCATGCCTGAGCGAAGACCGGAGATGCAATTTTAGCAACTCCCTCATGGGGTACCTGTACCACTCTAGCTATATAGGCCATTACTACGTAAATGGCAACTGCCTTTAAATTCACCATTGCGGTCAGCATCAGGATGTCTATTTTGCCACTTATTTTGCTCCCGAGGTTAGAGAAAAGAGAATAGAGGCTATAATTAGCCATTTTTTTAAATAGGGGAGTTTTGAAAACTTCGAAGCCAGACTTGAAAAACAACTCTCTAATTGACCATAGAAAGAATAACAACCCAAGTAGCACGGTTAAAAAACGGATTGCAAAAAGATAAATAAACTGTCGTTCATCAATCCACCCAAAGTAAAATAATCCCAAAAAAAACGTCGTTGACAGTCGGACAACAATCTCTCTGAAAAAAACAGGAACTCTTGGACGCATTAGCCCGATAGCGTAAAATTCAAGCATTTCGGCATAGGTGCTTAATGCCAACATGATGGGGATTAGGAAGTAGTAAGAGGCTATGTAGTGAAGAGTTGTTGGATTTTCAATCTGGCTGAGAATGGTGCTTTTTAAAAGGAAAATTAGCACAATGGAGAGGAGCAAACCCGCTGTCCTTACCCAAAATAAAAAGCCTAGAAATCCAAAATGTTGTTCATCTTTATCTCTGAAGTGCGGAAAAAATCGAATTGTGGTCAGGCTTGTTCCAAAGCCTCCGAGGAGCAAAAAAAGCGCAGTATATTCATCTACCGCTCGCGTGAAGCCAAGGATGTTTTCTCCTACTATGTATGGATAGAGTAAAATGACGTTAACAAAACCAATTGCAATTCCTATATAGATAAAAATTGAAGAAGCAATTCCTTGTTTTCTTATATCTCCCATAAAATTCTCTTAAATATCCAAACGGTTTTTTATCATTTTGTAGGCGAGTCGGAGCTTATTTTTAATGTCAATTTTTATTCGGTACCAGTTAATTTTTCGATACTTTGGTGGTTTGGAAGAAAGCTCTTTTTTAATTTTTGTATCAAGTGATGTCCATTGTTCAACCTGATTTTTAGTTGGTTTTTCAATCCCTGCTTTTGTGCAAAGTTTAACAAAAAAGGAATAAAAATTACCGTAGTTGTTTTTAAAAAAAGGAGTATCCTTATACACTCGAATGCTTCCTCTATACATAAGGAATCCAATATCTGTTTTCTGCCTTAATTGCCATTCGTTATCGAAGTAGTATAGGTTCTCTTTTTTGTCAATAATAAAATTTTTGGGAATGGCATCGTAGTAGTCAGGAATGAGTTCCGATTTTAAATTGACACCTTCTTTTTTTACCGCTGCATTTTCAATAAGGAAGTCTATCCATTTTGAAAGCAGTGAATCAAATAATTGTGGTCTATTCTTGAAAATGGCTTCTTGCAACAAGGCTCCTAAATTTCGCCCAATGTAATACGGGGAGTCACTCAAATTATGAGCAATCAGGTCATTATTGGTTGGGAGTTGAGTTGCCAATTTCTTTTTTACGATAATTTCCGTTTCTTTCTGTAAAAATTCAGTGACTGTGTGGTATGGAGTCTTTCTTTCAAAATTAAACTGCATTGCCAACAATTCATCATCGACAATTTGGGTGTTACCAGCGTCTTTTTTGGAGGCAATTATTAAAAATGAGTTACTCAAATCAGCTTCGAGTCCGTTTTGTGCGACCATTTTGCAAATCATCTCATAGTTCATATCTGTGGTTCTGAAAACACCCGAATAACTTCCAGCCTTCAGCCCACTAATCAAATCACCGGTATGAAGTTCGGGGGAGGATACTGCTGATTCGCTTAAAATAACCTGCGGAAATTTGTAATCGGGGTATGGGTAAAAAAATGTTACATCGTGAAAGCCAGCTTGCTCTAATAGTTCTTTTATTTCCTTTTTGCCAAAGGTGTTTACATCGCGCTCACCGTATTTGTCCTCCAAGCCAAGGTATGGTTTTCCAAAGTGATCTTCATTATAACCGCAAAAATATTTAAGCCCCATTCTGTTTTCGATGGCAATAACAATCTTCCCGTCATCAGCCAGAAGATTGCGATACTTTCGCAAAGAATCATGAAATGGTTTATCAAAGGGTGCGTATCGTCCTGAATATTCGAATACGCCAATTAGTGTCAAAATGTCGAACTGTCTGTCAAATTCAATATCAAAAACATTTGCCCAACAAACAGTAACGTTATTCAAGTCAGCACATCGTTCTCGTACACTCCTTGCTCGTTTCACTTCTCCTTCTACTGCGACAACATTAGCTCCGGTCTCTCCCATATACCGGGTAATTGCTCCACAACCGGCACCAACTTCCAGCACATTTACTTCCTTTCCCAATTTTATCGGTCGCATAATATTGTGTCGCCACACCGAAAAATGGTAATAGGATGGCCAATCTGTTGCACCTCTTTTTACCTCATCAGAAAAGACGGATTTATCATCAATAGATTGCAGATAACTCAATATTTGATCCTCACCTCCATCGAGATAATCAAACCCCTTTTCCTGTTCCTTCCTATACAACCTTAGGTCTTCATCCCAAACTAAATTCTTCATGTTTTTCTCTATTCAAAGTTTATTATCCCGCAAAGATACTTGTTCTCAATTGTAATCCTTAATTTTTTTACCTCCCACTTAAAACGTACCTTTGTTTTCTCTTTTTGGAGGTGCAAAAACTTTCTTGATAATAGCAGTTGCAAATGACGAAGCAAAAGAAAATTTTAAGCATTATTGTTACTTTTAATGCAGAGGCGTGGTTAGAGACTTGTATTGGAAGCCTGGTTGAAAGTGGGTTACATACCGATATTATCGTCATTGATAATGCCTCTTCGGATAGTACAACTAACTTAATTGAAAAAAATTATCCTCAGGTACAACTAAGTAAGCAGAGAGAAAATCTGGGATTTGGAAAAGCCAATAATATTGGATTTCAATTTGCACTCAAAAATGATTACGATTACGTTTTTTTGCTGAATCAAGATGCTTATATCCTTCCTGATACACTGACCATTCTGACTAATTGTCATAGCAATCATCCTGAATATGGCGTTATTAGTCCGCTTCAATATTTTTCTGAAAGTAAATTAGACAGGTTTTTTGAATCCTATCTCAAAAAATATCTTTCCGAAAAAGAGGTGAATGAATTATTGAGCGATGATTTTTCCACTCAAAAAGAAATATATCCAATACCTTATGTCAATGCAGCTATTTGGTTGGTTAGTAAAGCGTGCTTGCAAAAGGTGAGAGGGTTCGATGCTGATTTTGAACACTATGGTGAAGATGATGAATTCATGCAAAGAGTTCTTTTTTACAACTTCAAGATTGGTGTTTGTCCTAAAGCTATTGGATTTCATCTCAGAGCCCAAAGCACGTCCCCACATCAGCAACTACACGGGGATGCATTGCGCAAATTCGTAAACAGACATGCATTAATCCTTTTGAAGGATTTAAAACAACCTTTTTGGAAAGCGGCCGGAATGTCCATTTTTTATACTTTGAAATACATTTTGAAATCGCTTTTAAAATCACATATTAAGGACACCCTTATACTAGTCCGTTTATTATTTCATTTTAGTGGACGACTTTTTTACTATCGAAAAATAAAGTCTTAGCGTGTCCGTTAGTCCGGGCAGGCAACTGGAGTGGTGATAAGACCTCCGGTATTGTCGATAGTAACCCGCCAACATTGTCCATCTGCTGATTTCATTATTATTCCATGATTAATATCCTGAATGAAAACATCACCGTCCGCTACTTGTAATTTTGCTTTTGGAGAAGTAGTCCCTATACCTACATTTCCCTCTTCACTAATGCGCATCCGTTCTGATCTGGATACCTCATTAGTACCTGTAGTTTTAAAAGCTATAAAACTAGGAAAGCTGGTAGAATTAACCGAATTTCCCACAAAAAATGAGATAGACGCGTTGGGGCGATATTGACCATCAATAAAAGGGAGGCCAATGAGTGCTAACACTCTATCTCCTTCTTCTACAACTAATGGTTCATGAAGTGTACCTCTAGATCTATTCCCTTCGTATATGACAGCCGTTCCTGGGGCAGAGGATGCACTAATTCCCGAAATATAGGTATGAGCAGACCAGTCACCTTCATTTTTGACAACTAAAGATCTGTCTGAATTGTTATTTCCCATTATAGTGAGTTTGGCATCCGGATTCAGGGTGTTAAGACCAACATTTCCCTCGTTAAAATGAATTCCTGTTAAGTCTTTACTCCAAGGGCTGCCGTTCTCTGCATAAAGAGCATAAGGTACGCTCAATAGTTCACTAGAGCCGAGGAGTTGATAATCCGTTCCCCCGTTTTCATCCATCGACACTTCTATAA
Source organism: Saprospiraceae bacterium (assembly GCA_027008975.1). Lineage (GTDB taxonomy): Bacteria > Bacteroidota > Bacteroidia > Chitinophagales > Saprospiraceae > JALVDO01. The sequence continues at coordinate 7,395 of JALVDO010000264.1, forward strand.
AATGAGGATTGTCCCCCCAACTAATGGACTCAAATGTGCCGAAAACCGGAATGCCGGCACCTACCTGTACTGCGAAAAGGCCTAGATTGCTCGTCAAGACACTATGCGTTTCGGTATAAATAGTGGTAGCGTCTTCCAAAATAGAAATTTGCAGTCCGATTTCTCGGTTTACCAACGGGTTGCCTTCCGCATCTCTGGCGACTCCCTGATAATTAAACGCTTGCGGTGCTTGTGCAAATACGGTAATGGAAAAAAGTACTAAGGTGGTGAGAATACTTGTTATCTTTTTCATTTTTTATTTTGTTTTTTCTATTTGAAATGATTGAATATATTGGTCATCGTCGATGAGGAAATTCAAAATGTAAACTCCAGATGGAAGTTCTCGAAGAGAGGTTTTTGTAGAGATATTTGCTCCTTTTTCGTGCTTTTGCCATACTAGCTTTCCCTGCACGTCCAATAGGCGAATAGTAACATTGCGAGTTTCATTGAAAAACAAGACCATCTCAATCCAATCGGCAGTTGGATTGGGAAAGATGTCAATGTGTCCAATATTTTTCTTTAATTCTTGCGTTTTTACAATTGTATAATGAGGTTGGTGAAAGCCTTCAGTTACTTTAGGTGCGTCACCAATAGTGTGAATGGCAATTTCTCCAATAGTCCAATCGAGTTGAAGGTTTTCGCCTGAGAATGAATCACCGGCAGAGGCGATGACGGAAGGGGAAGTCTCCTGTCCAGAAACAAAATTAATCGCGATAATGCTGAAAAAAAGAATCCTTATTATTCCCATAATTGTTGTTTTGGACAAAGGAATAAAAAAAATGGCAATATTTTTTCACAAAAGTATGAAGTCCTAATATAATGTGATGAAAGGGGTGTTTAGCTGTATGAAATGCTATCGCAACAGGGTCACCTCCCCACTGTCATGATATTCCCGCTGACCTTTTTTATAAATCACTTCATACAAATAGACATCTGACATTGCCGGTTCGTTTTTATAACTACCATCCCAAATTTGATTATCTACTCCCTCGAATACCAATGCTCCCCAACGGTTGTAAATTCGGGTCCTAATTACTTCCACGCCACCTGTATGAAAGACTTTGAAAATGTCATTTATGCCATCTCCATTAGGGGTGAAAACGTTAGGGATTTCCAGTTGCCCCTCTTGAATATAAATAGATATTTCTGCAACAGAAATACATCCATCACTTGTTGTAACGGAAACGGTATAGAGAACATTACTTCCGGCTTCACCCTGTACCTCTACTGATAGAGAGGAGGTGTCCGTGGTTTCAAGAAGAATTTCGCCCTGTGCCCAATCGTAAATCACTTCACCACCTAAAGGGGGATTACTTGTTACAGTAGCCGTCAATATGGCAGAATCTCCTGAATAAACAACATTTGGATTTGCTGTGAGTGTTACATTGGTGTTATTTTCAAGCACAAAAATGGTTGCAGTTTGAATTAAAGTATCACACGCATCTCCATAAGTGTATAGGAGAGTAACATCAGTCGTCTGAGTTATATTAGCGTCTTCTGTTGAAAGTGTAGCTTCATTTCCGACAATTTCGCCGTCCACTATCCATTCAAATGTCTCAGGGAAATCGGGCGGGAAATCTGTGATAGCCTCCAATAAGCCTTCTTCGTTCTCACAAAGCGTGATGTCACTCAGCGTTAGGTGGGGTGTGGGGAAAACGTTAATAACGATAGTATCTGTACTATAACAGCCCGCTTGCTGTTCTCCAATTGCGATAACCTCTACTCGGTTCTCAATTGACAGCTTGACAACACTACAAGTATCACAGTCCATTAAGTCAGATGGAAACCACTGGTAACTGTCAAAGCCAGTAGCATACAAGGTCACTTCGCCAACACATACGGTCGTATCGTTCCCTAGGTCTAATTCTGTTGTAGGAATGACAGTCACAACAATCGTATCGGATTGTATCCTCCCACAGCTATCAGTCACTTCTACCCAATACGTCCCTGAAGTCCAAACTGTATTTGTTTGTGCAGTCGAATTATCAAACCAGCGATACCGATAAAAGCCACTTCCTGCATCGAGTTTTGCAACCCCATTATCACAAATTGAAATATCCTCCCCCAAATCTAAGGTCAAAGGGGAGAAATCTAAATTAATACTTTGTAAATTGTTTGAAAAATCGCACTCCTGAAAAATTGTTACAGGGAAATCTTCCTCTGTATCAAAAGGTGTAGTTAATGAGCCATTGTCATTTAGCATTACATAGATTGGAGAAATACCGATACTTGGCAATGTAACTTCTATTATCGTACAACTGTCTGCTTGGAGAGACTCTTGCACCTCCACTGTCTCGATAGCTTCTGCTGGCATGATTGAAGGATTGCCGGAATAAAAAGTAATCGGCATACCTGTAGGAAGTACTCCCATCCCTGTGTTACAAATCTCAATAGAAATTCTTATCTCTTCTCCCAAACAGTCCGATTCTAAGGAAGTTAACTCAACATTCGGGAACAGAAGGCATGAATCGATATCTACGCAAGGTATTGCGCACCCACCTACTTCCAGACTGACATTAGTTGTGCTTATATTATCATTGGAGAAAGATGTAGTTCTATCATATGGTATTAAACTAACCTCCGTAGTGATTGGATTTTGAACGTTACTTGCTTCTACCTGCAAATCAGCAACAGTTATACATTCGTCTAAGGTTTGACCTTCCAAATCTGTTTTTACCAATAATACATTCGATAATCCAGCTTCCGTGCTTTTTGCTACAAAGTATAAAGCAGATTCGGAGGCGACAATTTGCGATTCAGGAAAGGTTAATATTGTTCCTTCTCCGAACGAATAAGATCTCGCCCATGATGGATTACCATTTTTATCTGTTTTTAGCATATAAAAAACACCAGAATGAGAAGCCTCCTCCCCAAACAAAACAAAGCCATCGGGAAGGCTGAGAAACTCTCTTACATTCACGGGACCTATACCTGATAATTCATATTTTTTCACCCAAGAAAGGTCTCCTTGTAAATTGGTTTTGATGAAAAACGGATTTATATTGCTACTACTGGTTCCTGAGTCATCTCCATCTCCAACCAGATAAATAGCATCGTTTTCTATGAGAATGTCACGCCCGTACAATCTCGCATCATCAGTTAGGTCAATATGATAGAGCTTAGACCACTCTTCTCCTCCGGTAAGGTTCATTTTGGTAATTGAAAACCTCATTTTAGATAACCCCGTAGAGTAGGTATATCTTCCTCCTAAATATAATGCTCCCTGATATATTAGCGAAGAGTAAAAAGCATTTGAAGTTCCTAGCGTAAAGGTTTTTAAGCCAAATGTAGTCAGACTCCCATTTGTTTTATTGAGTTCAAGAATTAAAGGATCATCAGTCTGGCCCGGAGAGTTATTAAAATGAACATCGCCTATAAGGAGGTAAGAGTTACTTTCTGCCTTTTCAATAACTTCAAAAAGTCGGGCAGTAGGTGAGAGCCTTCTCGCCCAAATAAAACTATTCGTATTCGGATTAAACTTAATGACGTAAGCATAGTTATTCTGAAGACTCGCCCCTCCAAATCCTGTGATTACTAACATTCCGTCACTATCGAGTAGCATATCGTTAATCTTATCTAGATTAGTGCCGATTACGGAATGAAGACTCACTTGCCACAATATATCTCCCGAAGGGGCTACTTTCAGAATGAGTGCGTCTGAATCACGGTGACCTCCAATGTAGAAATTACCATCACTGGAAGGAATAATTGTTTGTCCTCCTTCGTCTGTTAGTTCATCTCCAATTTCTCTGACAAAAGTTCTACTTTCGCAGCCTTCCTCTTCCGTAGAATCAATGACGAAAAAACTTTGGCAAAACTGTTTTTCGCATATTCCGTTATCTGTATCTAGACAAATATTGTAAATTCCGGTGGAAGGAAAAGTATAGGTTATATTTTCGTTTGTACTGATTAGAGCGACACCATCCCTCCATTCAAAATTACTTCCGTTAGTACTTTGGTTCAAAAAAGTAACAGTTTCACCAACTACCGGATATACATTACTTGCAGAGAAGCTACAGGAAACGGGGCATTCCACTTGTAATACAATACTAAAATTATCCTGGCAGCTGTGATCGGCATTTTGTGCTAGTAGTTCTATTTCGTAAGTTCCAATTTCATCAAAGGTATAGCTTATGTTTTCGTCTGAAGAAAAGACCTCTCCATTTACTTTCCATTCATACGCGCTTGCTCCGGTCGATGCATTAACAAAATTGATTGTAGAGCCAACATCAATGGTTTGGTTGGTTGCCGGAGCGAAATCAGCGGATATATCGCTTTCGCATGGATCCATGCAGGCATTTGATTCCAATAAAGAATAACGCACATTTTGAATATGCCAAAACATACGATCCCTTTGTCCTTCGGTAAAGGCAGAATAACATTCCCAATTGCCATAATCCATATAGTTCCAATACATATCATTTTGATCCTGTGTAAATCCGGAATCAGTATCGGAATAGCAGCTATTAATTTCAGCTCCACATGGTACCGCAACGATAGAGTTGTCCGGAGGTGTATCACAGACGCGATCACCTTGCAATAAACAATCAGAATTTTCACACCCCCCCTCAAATGTATGATATAATCCCAAATAATGCCCCATTTCGTGAGCGAAGACAGTTGAATTTGATGGCGAGGAGCCAAACCATTTCGATTCGATTACAATCCCATCAATATTACTACCATGTTCGGATGGGAAATATGCGTAACCGGCTACTCCGCAACCTATGGAAGAAGAGCATATTTCATTGACTAACCAAATATTAATGTAATTAAAAGGGTCCCATTGAATTAATGCTTTAAGAGATGTGTCATCTGTTTCCAGTGTCATGTTCGTTAATGGAGAATTGATACGATTAATGCCCGCTGTCTGATTTCCTCCGGGGGTGCGGCTTGCTAGACAAAATTGAATTTGTGTGTTGACGCCAGTCCCTTGATTGTAATACCCCACATTGCCAAAGGCGTTATTCAAATCACTAATCGCTTGTAAAACCTGCTCATCTGAAATGTTTTCCTGGCCACCCTGATGGATAATATGAACAACAACCGGAAGTGTGTATGGTGGTACCTGGCCTCCTTTTTCTATATCGTAGCCTGTTTTCACAAACTCGGTATAAAGCTTTTTATCCAATTTTAATTGTTTTTGTTTTTTCTTGGGAAAAAATCGCATTAGCTCATCTGTTCCACAATATGGAACAAAGTGCTTTTCATTGGACGACTCCATTCCCGAATCAATTGTAAAGAAAACTGGCGATTTTGGTTTTTGTGCAATAACCACTATTTCTATGAAGAAAAAGAAAAGTAAAAACAGAAATGCTCTCATTATGTTAATCTTTGTTTTAGTTTTGTAAAGCAATTCCCAAAAGTAAAAAAAAAATTTCATTCCACAAGGCTTGGGTAAATAATAAATTTAGAGCTGACA
>JALVDO010000265.1 GCA_027008975.1 Saprospiraceae bacterium
GGTTAAGTGCAATCTGAATACTTCTGGCATTTGGTCCGGAATCAATCATAATATCAATACGAAAATCCTCCATCGCCGAGTACAAGTACTCTTCGACAACCGTATTTAGCCGATGAATCTCGTCAATAAAAAGGACATCACCCGTATCGAGATTGGTCAGCAACCCTGCCAAATCTCCCGGTTTTTCCAATACAGGACCGGAAGACATCTTCAAGTCTGCCCCTAATTCATTGGAGATAATGTGAGACAGCGTTGTCTTGCCCAATCCCGGAGGTCCGTGTAGCAAGACGTGATCAAGCGCATCCCCTCTCATTTTCGCCGCAGCGATAAACACCCTCAGGTTCTCCACAATCTTTGGCTGACCACTAAAGTCATCCAATTGTTTTGGCCGCAGCGATTTTTCCAACTGCTCATCCTGCTCACTCATGTATTTGCCACTTGCGTCTAAGTTTGGATTCTGCATTGATTAATGATTTTTTTCTGATTCGCTCGTTTTGCCGTAAAATTACCTTTTATCCTACACCTTGCATAAGAATTGGAAAAGAAAAAACTCAAAACTTCATCTCCGGAATCTCCGTCATCCAATCATAAGGCTTCCGCCTACCCCACATCCCTCTAGTGAAATCAGGGAAGTCCTGCGGCTCTCCATTATTTTCAATAGATGCTTCTGAAAGAGGCGTGATAGCACTCCAGGCAGCGGCATCGTAGGCATCCAAAGGCGGTGCGATGTTGCGTTTGGCAGATTCCACAAAGGCGTTAATAACAAAGAAATCCATTCCGTCATGACAATTCTTTTTTAATTTTGACTAACTACTTGCATGCACACCATTTTTGCCATAAAATGCCCCATCGACGATAAATGTCGGGATTGGCAACGTCGATAAGTTATAAAGTTTGTTAATTTATATCCTTTGGATAGTTGTAGATCGGTGTTGCGTCATCGTCCAAAATGGTTGTTGTAAACCGGGTGTACCAGCTTTTTTTGTTGTCCGAAAAAGTCATGGTTATCAGCCCCTTTTGTTCATCTTCAAAATAAAAGAAAATACCCGACCCCATTGGTGTGTGGATGGCACCGTGATAAAAGCCCAGTCTCTCAATTTGCGTCACTTTCATCAACATAACTTGCGCCTCCTTCATCGGCTCTCCTTTTGTTTGAATACGTCGTCTCAAATCGACAACTGCCTTTTTAATGGATGGCTCCAGAATAGTCAAGTCATCAGGCCTTGTCCCCATTTTCATAAATTGAGACATCAAGACCAACTTCTCAAAAAAATAGTTGCTAATAAGCCGAAAGTCATCTTGCTCAATAAGCAATTTTTTCAGGTATCCGATTTTCTTACTGATTTCACTAAATTTCTTTTGCTTAGCCATAATTTGTGAGGTTTTTACGATATTGCAAATATAGGTATTTTTTGCCAATTGGGGTTATTGTACTTATCAAGGGTTGTATTTCATTTTTTTCCATGGTAAATATTTTCAATTTCGAGTTTATTCCCTCAATCATTGCGGTACTCCCGCACCCAGATAATTACTCCCTTTTGAGCATCATCGACAAAATGTATAATGTCTTCTCCTGTTGCTAGAAATTTCCCATTGCAGTCATATAGATATTTTTCCTTGCCGGAAAAGAGAAAAGCCCATTGTTTAACCTTGCCTTTAAAGCGGATTATTTGTTCAGAGTGGTGGGTGTCAACGGCTTTTTTCATCCAGCTAACCTCCATCGGATTGGAGTTCCTGATGCAGGTTGAGTTAACGATATTTTTTGTCCCTTTACAGGAAAAAAGGGTAAGAAATACCATTGCGGAAATAATATATAATCTCATCGTTTTATTGTTTTGCCATATTGACTAAAAGCGTATTCGATTCCACTTTGCTGAAGACTCTAACTTTATTCCTGCCTGCCAAGCCTGTCCTGACCGGTAGCGTCAGGAAGTGGGCGAGACAGCATTTACAAAGATAATCTTAATCGGGGATATTTGGTAATAAACTCCCGAAGTTTAAAAGGTGCATTTCGTTTTGTCGCCTATATTAATGGTTCGACAACGCTTCGCTGTCTTTTCTTGGCGGTTGAAAGCGCCACTACAAAAACCCGACAAAATGAAATGCCGCCCTTTTGATTTTGATTTTGGTTCCAATTCAAAATTTTAATTGACAATTGCACCGAAAATAGTATCATCTTAGCTAAAAATATCCTAAATTTGCGACCCCGGAAAAATCAAATACTTCGTATGAATAAAATATTTCTAACCATAATAATACATAATAGATGAGCGGAAGTAAAATTACCATCGCAAACGGGAAACTAAATGTTCCCAACGACCCTATCATCCCTTTCATTGAAGGTGACGGTATTGGTCCTGATATTTGGGCGGCAGCAGTCCGCGTACTGGACGCAGCTGTGGAGAAAGCCTATAACGGAGAGCGAAAAATCCACTGGAAAGAAGTTTATACCGGACAAAAAGCTTTTGACAAGACCGGAGAGTGGCTTCCTCAGGAGACATTGGATACTATTAAAGAATATCTCGTTGCCATCAAAGGACCATTGACGACTCCCATTGGCGGTGGTATCCGGTCGCTAAATGTGGCTCTGCGCCAAAAATTGGATTTATTCGCCTGTGTGCGCCCCGTCCGGTATTTTGAAGGTGTCCCCTCCCCTGTCAAACATCCCGAAGATGTAGATATGATTATTTTCAGGGAAAACACAGAGGACATTTACGCAGGAATCGAATTTGAATTAGGCTCAGACGATAACGCCAAGTTTATGGAGTTATTCAAAGCCAACTTCCCGGAGGCATTCAAAAAAATACGCTTTCCGGAGACCAGCGGCATCGGTGTCAAGCCCGTTTCACAACAGGGAACAGCCCGATTGATGCGCGCCGCCATCAACCACGCCATCGAAAAAGACCTACCCTCTGTGGCAATTGTACACAAGGGAAATATCATGAAATTTACGGAAGGTGCTTTCCGCGACTGGGCTTATGCCGTGGCGCGCGAAGAATTTGGCGCAACAGTTATCGGTAAAGGACCGTGGTGTACCATGAAAAACCCGAATACAGGCAAGGAAATTATCATCAAAGACGTCATCGCTGATGCCATGCTTCAGCAGATTATCCTGCGTCCGAAAGAGTACAGCGTCATCGCTACCCTCAACCTCAATGGAGATTACATCTCCGACGCATTGGCTGCACAGGTCGGTGGTATCGGCATCGCTCCCGGTGCCAATATCAATTACGACACGGGCATTGCCATTTTCGAGGCAACACATGGTACGGCTCCTAAATACACGGGCATGGATAAAGTGAATCCAAGCTCAGTTATCCTTTCAGGAGTAATGATGCTCGATTATTTGGGCTGGCCGGAAGCCGGTGAATTAATCGTCAAAGGAATCGAAGGAGCGATTTCTTCCAAACGCGTCACTTACGATTTCGAACGATTAATGGATGGCGCTACTTTATTGAAGTGCTCTGAATTCGGTTCGGAAATTATTGCTAATATGTAAATAAAAAAAAACACCGCGATTTAAATCGCGGTGTTTTTTTTTGTTCATTCCTTTTCCTTGGGTCGCATCCTAAAAAGTAGTGAAACAATATGTGCATACCGGTTATTCCCGTCGCTCGGATTGGAATAGGCATAATCAACTGTTAGGGCACCCAATTTCAGACCAACACCGAAAGAAGGACGGAGGATGGTCGTCTCC
>JALVDO010000266.1 GCA_027008975.1 Saprospiraceae bacterium
CATTGTACGCTGTTTTTTCCTATTTTGAGAATAAAAGTAGCCAATAAATAATTGCACTACAAAGAGCGGCAACAGGCAAAGTCAGCAGCCAAGATAATAGAATATTTCTTATTACCTTTAAGTCCGTTTTTTTAGTAACCGTGCCAATACCAAAAATAGAACCTACAGATACGTGAGTTGTGGAGACGGGTAATCCATGTAGGCTTGCAGTAGTAACCAAAAGTCCCGTAATCAAATTTGCGGTAAAGCCTTGCCCGCTATTCATGGGAGTAATCCTTTTACTCATCATCTCGCCTACTTTTTTTGCGTTCAACAAACCACCTATAGCCATTGCTCCTGCAACAGCAATCATCCCCCATTTTATTTCCAATGAATTAATAACAATCAACAGTCCAACAATCTTTGGAGTGTCATTTAGCCCTCTTGCAAAACTTACGATTCCGGCACTTAAATAATGAGCGAAATCCAGCATTTTTTGCGAATTGAGTCCAATAACATTTCCTTTATATGTCTCAACACATTCTTGTTCATTCATCACCCTAATAGTCTTGTTATACTCAGCTTCAACAGTGAGGACTTCGTTTGTGTTTTCAGTATTCACAACGAGAATATTTTCATCCCCAATGCAGATACAAGTTTCCTTGGTTACGCCCATAGCAATCCTTAATTTTTTAAAAATAATGTATGCTATTAAACTAATTATCGCTGCCATAAGCGGGCTAACGATTAAAGGCATTAAAAAAGCATTTCCAAGTTTTGCGAAATTAAATGCCGTTCCGACAGCAACTACACCGCTTCCAAATAACGCCCCAACCAAACTATGCGTGGTTGATATCGGCATCCCAATTTTAGTGGCTATTAGAACCGTTATTGCAGCCCCTAAAGCAATGGATATAGCAAATTCAGGTGATTGAATTAATGCATTGGGAACCAGCCCCTTTCCTGAAAAATTCTTAACCAAGGTGCTTGCCAAAAAGATAGCAGCTATAGAGCCTGCAATAGTGGTTATTGTTGCCCATGTTATCGCTCCCTTATAATTAGTTGTTCCACTACCGAATAGAGTAGCAACTCCTTTGAAATTATCATTTGCTCCATTAGTGTAAGCAAGAAAACATGCTGCTAAAAAAAGAATAATTAGAGTCACAATCTGTTTGTTTTATTGTCAGCGACCAAATGTAAAACAGTGCGATTAATGAAAGTGTCCATTGGGAGACAAAAGCAATTTCATTTTCAGATTTATCAGTTTTTTTAGCTTGTGAACGACATTTCTATAATTACTCCTCATTGCACCATTTCCGGAATTGAAACACCTTTTGCGATGATTTTTATAATATCTTCCGACCTATTGCTCTCCGTTTTCCCATTCTCATCCATTATGATAAGGCTGATTCCGCAAAATGCTCATCCCGCGGTATAATTGTTCTACAAAGAAGAGGCGAACCATTTGGTGGGAGAAGGTCATTTCGGAGAGGGCGATTTTTTGATTTGCCCGCTGGTAAAGGTCAGTGGAGAAGCCGTAAGCACCTCCAACGAGAAAGATAATTCTCTTTTGGGAGAGTTGTAGCCACTTGTTGATTTGGCGGGCGAAGGCTTCGGAGGTGTATCGTTTTCCTCTTTCGTCCAACAGTATTAGGTAATCGTCAGACTTAAGTCTTTGGAGTACCATTTCACCTTCTTTTTCCTTGAGGGCGACGGGGGATAGTTTACCCGCCTGTTTGATGTCGGGTAGTTCCTGCATCTCAAAGGGGAGGTAATGCCCCAATCGCTTGGTGAAGATACCAATACCCTCTCGAAGATACTTTTCGTTGGTCTTGCCAATCGCCCAGAAGTGGATTTTCATCTGTTGATTATTTTGGGGCGAAGTTATGCTTTTCCGGGCGAATTGACAAGTCTGACAATGGGTGTAGCTTACCGACTACGACACCGGCTCAAATCGCGCTTGAAAAAATCGAAGATACTCCGGCTCATAGACCATTTTAAGTCCACGGGCTTCTTCGCGGGCATCATAGACAGCTTTGACGGATTCAGCGATGACCTCCATGTGCGCTTCTGTATAGACTCTTCTTGGGATGGTTAGTCGCATCAGTTCCAGTTTTGGGTAACGGTGGTCGCCCGTTTTTGGATCGCGACCCGCACTAACGATACCGCGCTCCATACCACGCACACCTGAATCGAGATAGATGTTGGCAGCGAGCGTTTGGGCAGGGAATTGATCCTGCGGAATGTGAGGATAGAAGGCTTTTGCGTCTAGGAAAATGGCGTGTCCTCCTACGGGCTTGACGATGGGGATACCCCAATCTTCCAATAGTTGCCCCAGATATCGTACCTGCCCGATGCGGGCATTAATGTGCTTATCCTTGACAGACTCTTTGATGCCGATGGCCATAGCTTCCATATCGCGCCCTGCCATGCCTCCGTAGGTGTGTAACCCTTCGTATACCACGACGAGGTTTCGCAACTTATCGAATACTTTGTCGTCGTTGACGGCAACCCATCCACCGATATTGACGAGGTGGTCTTTTTTTCCGCTCATCCAGGCACCATCCGAATAGCTACAGAACTCAAACAGGATTTTTTTGATGCTTTTGTCCTGATAGCCATCTTCTCGCTTTTGAATGAACCATGCATTTTCAACCAGCCTTGTTGCATCGAGGTATAATAAGATACCGTGCTTGTCGCACAAGGCTTTGACTGCTTTGATATTCTCCATGCTTACCGGTTGTCCGCCCGCCATATTGACGGTGCCGGCAAGGCTGACGTAGGCGATTTTATCTGCGCCGTGAGTCTCGATAAGTTGCTCCAGTTTTTCGATGTCAATGTTTCCTTTGAAAGGGTGGTCGCTATTGACATTATGAGCCTCGTCGATGATGACATCTACAAATTTTCCGCCCGCCATTTCCTGATGGAGCCGTGTTGTCGTAAAGTACATATTCCCGGGTACAATTTGCCCCTCTTTGATTTGAACCTGACTAATTAGGTGCTCGGCACCTCTTCCCTGGTGGGTAGGAACGAGATGTTTATAGGAATAATACTTCCGAACGGCTTTCTCCAAATGATAAAAATTGATGCTGCCTGCGTAGGATTCGTCACCAAGCATCATTCCCGCCCATTGACGGTCGCTCATGGCACTAGTGCCGCTATCAGTCAATAAGTCGATATAAACATCTTTTGATTTGAGTAAAAAGGTATTATAACCTGCTTTTTTTAAGGCTTTTTCCCTTTTCTTACGACTAGTGATGGAGAGCGGTTCTACCATCTTTATTTTCCATGGCTCTGCCCAGGAGCGTCTTCCCTGTTGTTGACCAATTGTTTTTAACATAATACCTGTATTTATGTGTGACGTTAAAAAATACCACAGCTTGTTAGTTACTATAATTCGTTATAGCACTAGACATTTAGTGTTGAAAAATTCAGGAAGTTTCCCACAGCCTTCCGAATTTGAGATTTCTATTTACAAAATGTCTGGTACTATGATAATCCCTGCAAAACTATTGCTATTGACGCATTAATGACACCTTTTTTTTGTGTTGTAAAACATATTTTTTCGATTTGCTTAATTCGATGATTTCGACTCATTTTTTTGTAGAAAAATGAGGTTTTTAAACAATAATAGTATAAATTTGCCGTACAATTTAAACAGGGCTTCTGACCTTGTCATTTGGCAGTAGAAATTGCTATTTATGGGTACTATTTTTGGTAATAAAATGAGGCAAATTGTTATTCCGAGCAAAACTTATTTGTACCCGCCTTCCGTACGCCTAATCAAATTTTTTTCATTTATAAATCAGAGTTATGGCAACAAATACCATGTCTAATGTATTCCAAAATATCATGGAGTACGTTAAAAAACGCAACCCCAATGAGCCTGAATTTATTCAGGCAGTGACAGAGGTCTTCGAAAGTGTTATTCCTTTTGTGGAAAAACATCCAAAGTATTTAAAAGCAAAAATATTAGAACGAATGGCTGAGCCGGAACGAGTCTTTATTTTTCGCGTTCCGTGGGTGGATGATAAGGGCGAATTTCAAATCAATCGGGGATTCCGGGTCCAAATGAATAGTGCGATTGGACCTTACAAAGGAGGTTTGCGTTTTCACCCAAGTGTCAACCTGAGCATTTTGAAGTTTTTGGCTTTTGAGCAAGTATTCAAAAATAGCCTTACAACACTACCAATGGGGGGTGGCAAAGGTGGTTCTGATTTTGACCCAAAAGGCAAGTCGGATAATGAGGTCATGCGTTTTTGTCAAAGCTTCATGACGGAGTTGGCTAAGCGAATCGGTGCCGAGACGGATGTTCCCGCCGGTGATATTGGCGTTGGCGGTAGAGAGATTGGATTCCTTTTCGGACAATACAAACGCTTGCGTGATGAATATACCGGCGTGTTGACTGGCAAGGGAATGAGCTATGGAGGTAGCCTAATTCGCCCTGAGGCAACGGGTTACGGTACGGTCTATTTTGTAGAGGAAATGCTCAAAATGAAGAATGATAGTGTCAAGGGAAAAACAGTTGCCATCTCCGGTTCGGGTAATGTCGCCCAATATGCTGCTGAAAAGGTCATCCAACTGGGTGGTAAAGTTGTTACCTTGTCTGATTCTAGTGGTTTCATCCATGATCCCGAAGGCATTGATGCTAAGAAACTGGCTTTTGTCTTTGAATTGAAAAACGTCCGTCGTGGAAGAATCAAAGAATATGCTGATAAGTTCGGTGCCAATTACTACGAAGGACAACGCCCTTGGGGTGTGAAGTGCGACATCGCTCTTCCTTGTGCAACGCAAAACGAATTAGATGAGAAGGATGCGAAAACGCTAGCCGAAAATGGTTGTATCCTTGTCGCCGAAGGTGCAAATATGCCTACGACTCCAGAAGGTGTACACGTGTTCGCCGAATCCGGGATTATGTATGCGCCCGGAAAGGCTTCTAATGCCGGTGGTGTCGCAGTATCCGGTCTTGAAATGGCCCAAAATGCCATGCACAGCCACTGGACTCGCGAAGAAGTCGATAAGCGTTTGCACCAAATCATGAAAGATATTCACTCACAGTGTGTCCAACACGGTAAAGATGGTGATAAAGTCGATTATGTAAGAGGTGCTAATGTCGCCGGATTTATCAAAGTTGCTGATGCCATGATGGCGCAGGGGCTTGTATAACGCTGGCGTGTTTCGTTGTTCTGTGTTCTGTGTTTGTTATCTTAGCAAACACGGAATACGGAACAAGGAAATTAGAATTTTTCGGATTGGTAAGCTTCCGAAGTATGAGGCTCGCCTCATGACCAACGGGAGGGAGGAAGATTGCTAAGCCGAAAAGAACTCAACAGCTCAACAGCCTCCCTCCTTTCAGTCATGAGGCAGGCTCAACAGCTCAACAGCTCAATCGAAGATGCTGACAGGCGTAGCCTCGTCAGTACTCAACAACCTACAAATACCCCAAATAATTAAGTGGCGTAATACGCTTCAATTCTTCCTTCACCACATCACTTACCGCCAGTCCTTCAATAAATTCGTGAATCTCTTTCTGCCCGATGGATTGCTTACCCCGGGAGAGGGCTTTTAGCGCCTCATAGGGTTTGTCGAATTTTTCTCTTCTTAGTATATTCTGGATAGCTTCGGTGACAACCGCCCAATTGGCGTTGAGGTCATTTTCCAATTGTATTTTATTTAGTATGAGCTTGCCCATCCCTTTGAGCAGGGATGAGAAGGCAATGATTTCATGCGCGACGGGGACGCCGATATTTCTCAGGACGGTGCTATCGGTCAGGTCTCTTTGCAGGCGAGAGACGGGGAGCTTTTCGGCAAGATGCAGTAATAGCGCATTGGCGACACCCAGATTTCCTTCTGCATTCTCAAAATCAATGGGGTTGACTTTGTGTGGCATGGCGGAGGAGCCGACTTCGTCTTTGATGACTTTCTGCCCAAAATAGTTCATGGAGATATACGTCCAGATATCACGAGCGAAATCTATCAAAATGGTATTAATTCTCGCCATGGCATGAAATTGTGCCGCCAAATTATCGTAGTGCTCTATTTGAGTGGTCGGATTGGAGCGCGAAAGTCCCAATTGCTCGTTGATAAAGCGGTTGGCAAAGTCATTCCAGTCTATTTCGGGAAAGGTGACGAGGTGGGCATTCATATTACCCGTCGCACCACCAAATTTGGCAGCGTAGGGGATGGCTTTTAATTGTTCCAACTGTATTTTTAACCTTTCGGAAAAAACGCGCATCTCCTTGCCGAGTGTAGTGGGGGAAGCGGGCTGTCCATGCGTTCTGGCAAGCATGGGGATGCCTTTCCATTCGTCTGCCAACGAGTTGATTTTGGCAATCACTTTTTCTATCATTGGATAATAGACCTTGACATTAGCATCCTGAAACATTAGGGGAAATGCCGTATTGTTTATGTCTTGCGACGTTAGCCCGAAGTGGACAAACTCTGTGAATTCTTCCAATCCTAATCCTTTCATTTTATCCTTTAGGAAATATTCTACTGCCTTGACGTCGTGGTTGGTCGTTTTTTCGATAGCTTTTATTTGTTCGCCATCTTTCATTGAAAATTTCCGATAAATATCCCGCAGTACAGCATATTTTGATTTTGGAATACCGGAGAGTTGAGGAATATTTGATTCACGCAATGCGATAAAATACTCTACTTCCACAAGTAGCCGGTATCTGATAAGCGCCCATTCTGAGAAGTAGGGGGATAGCGGGCTGGTCTTGTACTCGTAGCGTCCGTCGATAGGAGAAATGGCAGTTAGCATGATTTTTTTTTGCAAAGATAAAACATCTATTCTTACTCCCGTTGCTTTTACTGGAGAAGTTGTTGAAATAGCTCTTTGGTTGTGCTTGACAAGGGGTGTTTTGGAGGTAGGACTTGGAAAAAAGGAACGAATGGTGTACATTTGTTGGGTGTATATGTATGGTAGCTAGCGGTTCATTAAAAAAAACAAACTAAAAGACAAAAGTATGAACACAAAAATATTTATTTTCACTTTCATTTCAGTTATTTTCATTAGCATACAAGCAATAGGACAAGAGAATGCTAGTAAATTAGATTTAAGATTAGGAACCGGTATTTCATTGTTGGGTTCAGGTGATTTGATTACATTCAATTATGAGAACGAGTTAAACTTAAAACTAAACCAATATTTTACAAGTGGGATTTCAATAAATTTAGGACAAAGTAATCATGGAGTTTCAAAGACTGCTTCTTTTGTTCAAGGAAATATGAATGTTTATTTCTCGCCATTTAAAAATACCAAACGATTTGACTTTAGAATTGGAACAGGTTTGACGTATTACAGTATTTCGGATGTCTATAAATTATCGGAATACTGGGAAAATGGAGTATTGGTTAATACAGCGTATGAATTTGATGAACGGAGTTCTTTGGGATTTAATGTGATAATTGAGAGTTCTTATTTACTTACAGACAGGCTACTGCTTGGATTAAAATTATTTACACAACCTTATATTAATGGAGACATTAATTCAGGATGGATGGTGAAATTGGGATTGCAAATTTAAAAACAATCGCCAATAGTTAATTCCTTTAGCACCTATGCAACAAGTAAAAAAAACAATATTGATACTTTGGATAGGGGTTATACTGGCGATGGTCGGTTACATAATCTTTCATCCCGAGGTGTTAGACCCCGAAGTCATAAAGGCATTTCTAGAGTCGTTTAATGCGCAATTGTGGGTGCTTTTTATCATTGCCAATATAGTGCGAGGTTTCTTTTTATTTCCGAATACGCCCCTGTTGTTGGCAGGTGCTTTTCTGTTCCCCAATCAACTCTGGGCGGTATTTTGGGTATCGATGGCAGGGGTGATGCTGACGGCGGTATTGATGTATTATTTTGCCGAATTTCTCGGAGTCGGGGAGTATTTGGAGCGGAAGCATCCCAAACAGATATTAAAATGGGAGGAACGCCTCCAAAAACCGTGGGCAATCTGGATAGTTATGGTTTGGGTGATGCTGCCTTTTACACCTACAGATTTGGTGTATTACGTAGCAGGGTCAATTCGTATGAAGCTCCGACACCTGCTCATTGGCGTTTTTATCGGTGAGGTCATTTTGAAGGGAACGTATTTGGTGTTTTTGACAGATTATTTTTAGGCTTTTTATCCAATTCACGCCAAAAAATCAAATGTTCACGATGTGTTCCCCTAGGAAGCGATAAATCCAGTCTTTTTATCAGGGCGATGGAAGCATCCAATACCGGCATATCCGGGTAAAAATGGTCTCTGGAATAGTGTACGTATTTCATCAGCATAAAGGCATTGAACCATCGGAAAAACCTTTTTTTAAAGCTATTCAGATCACTTGTGTTTTGGTGTAATTCCAGCCAGTTTTTTTCTGCGTTGATTGATTGCAGGAAAGCTCGTACGGAATCAGGTATTTGGGTGAGCAATTCGCCGAACGGCTGCTTGTAAAAGAGGTCGTATTTCGCAAAAAATATTTTCAAGTCATCAAAGCTGTCTATGGCGTATGTCGTCAGGTCTTCTTTTGTCTGTAAATGTGTGTTGACAGCTTTGCCGGTTCCGAAGGGAACCCTGTCTGATGGGCGAGGGGAGGGGATGACCGTCGTATCGGTTAGCTCAGAGAAATACCCCGATTCAATAAATTTGTGCAGAAAGTAAAAGTCTTCACCCGCCTTGCGCTTATTCATGCCACCTTGTAGTTGATAGGCATCAGCCCTGACTGCCATACTCGATCCGATAGTCTGGTAGGCAAATGGGAATCCGGCGTACCGCTGTGCCTGAATGTAATACCGGAGGTGTAGTTCGTACTGGATGATAGCTTTGTAAACATCTGGTGGGTGCTCAATGCCTTGCAGGGGGTGTTCGTAGTGGATGCTGCATGCCTGTGTGTTGGGAAGTTTCAGAAAATGCTGAAAAATAGCGGACAGGTAGTTTTTCTGTGCCTTGCTATCTGCGTCAAAACAAGCAATAATGCCTTTGGAGTTATTACTTTTTTCCAATCGCCAGGTGGCTTCGTCCATTCCTATTTTTCGAGCTAGTCCGACACCGGCGTGCTTCTTGGGGAGGCTATCGTGATAAAGCGGGAAAAACTTCAGTCTTGGCGTGCTGTTTGAGGTACACCAATCCAATAGTTGGCGATAAGTGTTTTGATTGGTTTCTATAATCTTTGAGGGAGCGTTCTCCCCGTGATTTACCACAACAATGACCTCAACGCTACATGGTGGTAAGCTGCATTTTTTTAGAGAAGAAAGGGATTCGATAACGTATTTTTCATCATGGCAGGGTATAACGACGACCAAGCCCAGGTCAATAGCGGGTCGCTGTGCTATTTGTGGGCCGAAAAGTGTTTTTTGTTGTAGGTATTTTGTCACCTTTGTATATTATTTTGTAACTATCAGACTTTACGCTCGTTCGCTCATTTCTTCCCACTAAGGAACGCAAAGGTTCACGCAAAGGTCGCAGAATTACTTTTTATTCAATCATTCAAATCCGTGTAAATCTATTCAATCCGTTCAATCCGCGTTCCCCCTTTCATTCAATCATTCAATCAATCATTCATTCACTCCTCCCTCCCTTCGGTCATGAGGCAGGCATTCAATCATCACAACTTATAATAGTCCAAATCATACAGTAATTGTCGGGCATCGGATTTGAAATCATTCTTTGACTTAGCTAATTCTACCAAAAGGGGGATGGCTTTTTGCTCCTGCTGGGTATCGAGATAACAAAGAGATAAATACCAATTGGCATAATCTTGTTGGGGTGGGAAGATGCGTGGAGTAGGGTAGAGCAGTGACTCAAAAGCATGGATGGCCTTTTCTGGTTTTTCGGATTTCATAAGGGCGATACTATAGTAAAAGGTAATATTAGTTGGGGCATTTTTATTGACATTGAGATATTGAGCAAAAAAGGTACTAGCATTGCCGTAGTTCCCGTCTTGAAATTGCTTAAAGGCTTTTTTCAATAAAGGATTGTATTGTTTTATCCCCGTAATTGGTGTCGCTCTGGTATCACAAAGCGGGTGTGCACAGGGAACTTCTGCCGCATAATCCGCAACATAGTTTTTTTGTTTTTTGCCACCGAGGAATAAGTTGCCGACAAAAAACAGGCCAATCAAAAGAATAGCGGCTTTCACCAGTGTTGCAAGTCCGAAATTTTTTCTTTTTTTTCGGAGTTTTTGGAATTTTTTATACGAGGATTCCGACATTTCACGGATGTCTCCGGGAGAATTGATATATTCAATTCCTCTAAGCGCTTCCAGTGCGTACTCATCTAATTCCTCCTTTCTTTCTGCGCTTAGTTTTCCATCAAGAGCATCTTGGATGTCTTTTGGTGTCAGGTTGTGTTTGCTGCTTTTCATGTGTTTAAATATTGATTGATTTGATGACAACAATTACGGGCTGATAAGATTTATATGTCATCAAGGTTGTTATACGGTTTATTTATATTTTTGTTAAGGGTTTTGTTTTGCCAAAAAATTAAACAAGAGCAACAAGTCTCTTGCGGAGATTTAGTCTGCCATTTTGGATGAACGATTTTACCTTGCTTTTCGGAATTTCCATGCAGCGAGCTATTTCATCGTATTTCTTATTTTGAAAATAATGCATTTCAATGACCGTTCGCTGTTCGTCCTTTAAGTTGGGAATTTCCTCAATTAATTTTTCTAATAGCAATTCTCTATTTACAAGACGTTCATTTTCACTAAAATCCACAACATCAGGTAAATTTTCTACAGAAAAAATAAAATTTAATATTTTTTTCTTCTTCAAAAAGTCCAGACAATCATTTTTTACTATGGAAAAAAGCCACGCTCTAAAGTGTTGAACCCTTGCCGTTGGGATGATTTTAAATAGCTTCATTGCGATTTCAGATTTGACATCCTCGGCGTCTTCCCTGTTTTTTAAAATATTTAGAATATACAAGCTATAGACTTCATCATGCAAAAAGTGATAAAGAAGTTGATCGAGTATTTCTTTACTCCGATTTTGTTGGTATTGTCGGAATAACCTCTCCTCAATACTAACGGCTCCTATGGCTTTCTTTTTTAATTCAGGCATATCACCGCAAAGTTAGGAGAAAAAAACTTACAGGGCAATTTGTAGGAGAGAATTATAGAGGAATCGACTTTGTTATTACAAATATTTTCTTTTCCGAGTGACTTACTAGAGGATTTACGTCTTATTTACGGACGTTTGGGAGATGGAGATAATGAATTGGGGATATTTTGTGAAAAAATCACAAAAAAGTGTAAAATCGGAAAAATAATGATTTTTCTGCTTGGAGAGTTAGGGTAGAGTGTTATCTTTGCCATTGAAACAGATATACAACCTCCTTCTTTCTCTCTTGCTTGCTCAACGTTTGACTGTTATGTAACACAGTTATTAAGTTAAGTTCACCTCGGTTAAATGACAAAATAGGAGATAATCATTTTATTTATATAAACAAAACAAAATAGATCATGAAGAAAATTGCCTTGATTGCAACTTTTTTTGGTATTGCTTTTTTTGCAAAAGCACAAGAGGAAGGATGTTTCGTAAGATGTATCATTCCCAATGAGTATACTACTCAAGAAGTAAAGGTGTTAGTTAAGCCTGCTTACAAAACTTTGAAAATCACTCCTGCTGAATACAAAACTGTAGAAGAAAGAGTAATGGTCAAAGAGGCTTCTAAGCGCTACGAATTCACACCTGCACAGTACAAAACGGAGACCGTTTCTTACACTTCTGAGGAGGGACACAACAAATTGAGTATCGTTCCTGCATCTTTCTCTCCAAGTTCTGAGAAAATTGAAGTGGCTCCTGCCGGAGGACGTTATGAGACGACTACATATGCTGGTTGTGAGTCTTCCAATCCAATGGATTGTCAGGGATTTTGCTACAAGAAGTATGATGCTGAATTTACAACAATTGCAACGCAGGTTTTAGCCGCAGATGCTTCTACAACTTCTTCTCCTGTTCCCGGTAAGACAAAAACTTACACAAAGCAGGTGTTGGTGAAGGATGCTGAAATCAAAACTATTGAGATTCCTGCTGAGTACAAGACTATCACCAAGCGAGTTTTGGTAAAGGACGAAGGTGTTGAAGAAACAACCGTTCCAGCTGAATACACGACTGTAACTAAGCAGGTATTGGTGAAGGCAGGTGGTATTGGTGAAGATAAGCGAGTTGATTGTGCTTTGTTGGACGTGAATGTATTGCCTATCAATTATCCACTGGGAAGTGCATCATTGACACCTCAGGCTAAGAAAATCATCGATACTAAATTGTACAAGTTGATGAAGGAGACTCCCGGTGTTCGCGTTGAGATCAGCGCTCACACGGATTCACGAGGTAGCAAAGCTTCTAACCAGGCGCTTTCTGAGAGAAGAGCACAGGCTGTTGTGAACTACTTGGTTTCTAAAGGCATTAGCCGTAGCCGATTGGTCGCAAGAGGATATGGTGAGTCAAAGTTGAAGAACAAGTGTGCTGATGGCGTTACTTGTACTGAAGCAGAACACGCCGTAAACCGTCGTACTGAATTTAGAGTTTTGAGAAACTAATAACGTTTGTCAATAAATAAAAAAAATGGCATTGGACTTTGTTCAATGCCATTTTTTTTTCACCGCCTTCATTACGTTTTGGCCATCCATAGCAGCAGATATAATTCCTCCTGCATAGCCCGCTCCTTCTCCACATGGGAATAACCCCGTAATTTCTGTATGCATTAAAGTAGTCTTATCCCTTGGTATTCTCACCGGGGTACTCGTTCTGCTTTCTGTACCTATCACGTTGGCT
>JALVDO010000267.1 GCA_027008975.1 Saprospiraceae bacterium
AACAATTTTGAGCTTTATGAAAAGGATATTTCCATCATTATGTACCATACCATCCTAATGAGCCTTCGAGATGAAAATAATCCTGAACATTACCGACAACTCAAGGAGATGCTTTCCTCTAAGATGGAGATGTTATCTTCCGAGGAACAAAGTGATTTGTATTCCTTCGCGAATAATTATTGTGTTCGGCAAATTAACAAGGGACATAGTGAATTCCAAAGGGAATTATTCGACCTCTACAAGCACGGATTGGATACCGGCATTATTCTCTATAACGGACTATTGTCGGAATGGAACTACAAAAATATCACGGCACTTGGTTGTAGTCTGAAGGAATTTGACTGGACGGAAAACTTCATTCAGGAGTTTAAGAAAAAGCTTCCCAATCATCGTGCAGAGAACGCCTACAACTATAATCTGGCACACCTATATTATTCAAAAAAGATGTATCAGGAGGCATTGTCAGCATTACTCCACGTGCAGTTTACCGATGTGAAATATCACCTCAATACGACCTTCTTGTTGCTTAGGACTTACTATGCACTCCACGACACGGAAGCATTGCTGTCGTTGATTGATACCTTCAGGATTTACGTCATTAGAAATCAGAAAATCACCAGTGAGCAAAAGCGTGGGTATACCAACTTTCTTCGGTTTGCAAAACGCCTGGTATTGCTGAGGCATAATGCAACAACTTATTCGCGTAAGGAGTTGAGGGAAAAACTAGATGCCTTATTCCACAAAATAGAAGAGACAGGCAATATCATCAACCGGTATTGGCTCACTGAGGAATGCAAAGCCGTAGCTGCCAGGTACGGAGGGCTTATTTCTTCTTCACTAGCTTCATAAACTTTTTTACCTTATCGTTGGGAAGGGTGACGGAGAGGTGGTAATGCTTGATTTTCCATCCTTCTGTAGTTCTGATTAATACACCGGAGCCCCTGCAAACGCCCATCCAGGTATTGAGTCGCTCGTCCCACCAGGCGGTGTTGCCGTCGGGCGAAAAATAAATATGCCGGTCTATCTTTTTGAAGTCCCATGCGACATCCCGTTCGAAGGCACTTTGGGCATAATCTCGAAGCTCGTCCCGCTTCCAGTATTCCGTTGCATCCGTTCCGATATAGATACCGTCTTTGTCCATCATCTCAAAGAAGGTATCCTCATCGGCAGTTGCGGCAGCACCATGCCATTTTTCTACCAATCTATCTAATTCTTTTACGGATTCTTCAGCAGCCATTGTCGGGCAATTATCCATCTGCCGCGTGTCGGTAATGCCGATAATTTCCCATTGTCCATCAACTTTATACAAATGAAAAAAGTCCGTCCCACAATGACTCATCCTTCCGTTGACAAAAAAAGAATAGGTCGTATTGGCAACGGCAAAATTTCCCTGAATTGCGACCTGAATATATTGCATCCTTTCCGTTACGTCGAGGTGTGCCGCTTTCGCGAAATCATCAATAAAAGCATTTTTGGAATAAACCATCACGCGAGATGTGCCATCGTTTTCTTCAATCAAAGAAGTGATTTGCACATTGGGAGATAATATTTTTGACAGCAGTCCGGTGTCTTTAGTCTGAATACCACGGGCAAAATCGTGGATGACTTCACGTACTGCAACCTCCTCCTGTGCTCCGAGATACATCCAAAAACATAGCATTAGGGTGGTAAAGACAACTTTTTTTAAATAATTCATCATATTTTTTTGAATAGTTAGGCTTTTTTCTCTCTTTTGGTCGTTGAATATAGGTGTTATCGGGAAAAACCGGCCGAAAAAACTTTTGCTTTAATGGATATTTATAAAGAACGAGGAAAATGGAAGATTTATTTAGCGCTTCTAGGCATTATTATTGTCTTGCTCTCTCTTTATTACACCAATAACCTCGCAGCTAAGTTGGCACAAGAGGAGCGAAAGAAAATGGATATTTGGTTGACGGAAGAGGAGGAATTTAATGATTATGACAGTGAAGACCTGGATAATGGTTGTGAGGTCACTTTGCATTTGAAAATAAAAGCTTCTAATACGACTATTCCCCTCATTATGGTCGATGAAAGAGGAAAGGTCATCGCTGCACGAAACTTTGGGGAAGGTCTCGACTCTAATTATGTCTTTTTACAAAAGGAAGTGGAAAAAATGAAAGCCGCCGGCTTCGAGCCCATTAAGGGTTTTGCAAGTTTTGTTTATTACAAGGAATCTACCATTTTGCGACAGCTTCGTTATTTCCCATATATTCAGTTGATGCTGATTAGCGTATTTGTTTTCTTCGGATATTTTACGCTGAACGCGGCGCGTCGTTCTGAGCAAAACCGAATATGGGTGGGCATGGCCAAGGAAACCGCTCATCAATTAGGCACCCCTATCTCTGCGATTATGGCATGGATCGAACACCTAAAAATGCTTCGCCCCCATGACGAGGATGTGTTGGAGGTCGTCGATGAACTGGAAAAAGATATGAACCGCCTCGATTTGGTAGCCGATCGCTTCTCCAAAATAGGCTCTGAACCAAAATTAGAAAAGACGGATATTTATGAAGAAATGGAAGGCATCCTTTCCTATATGAACAAACGCGCCTCCAAAAATGTCCAATTTAACTATCCGGAAGGACAAAGCGCTTCGGGTACATTTGTTGCAATCAACCGCCATTTATTCGATTGGGTAGTTGAAAACCTAATCCGTAATGCACTGGATGCAATGGGGGGAAAGGGAGAGATTAGTGTCAACATATCTGAAGATAACCGCTGGGTGAATATCGATATTTCGGATACGGGAAAGGGCATTCCCGCCAATAAATTCAAGACGGTATTTCAGCCCGGATTTACAACAAAACAAAGAGGATGGGGACTTGGCTTATCCCTTGCCAAACGCATCATCGAGGAGTATCACAAAGGAAGAATTTTCGTAAAAGAATCAACGGAAGGAAAAGGTACTACCTTTAGATTACAGTTGCCTAAAGCCGCCGGGTAAATTCGGATCCGAATTTAATGATTGATTAGGCGAGTGGGCGATTGAGCGACAAGGTGATAACTTCGCAGAAGGTATCAACTTGGTAGCGGGTTTGAATGAATGATTGAGTGGGCGATTGAGCGATTGGGCGAATATGAACGAAAAATCAACAAGCGCTAAACAATTACAATGTATCAAAACCTTAGTTTAAGACTTTTATCCGTGGCCCTTGTTTTTTATTGCCTGCTCCCTCTTGCATCTTTGGCACAAACACATCGCGTAATCATTGAGGGAGATAATGGGCAACGGCTAAAGGGCGTCCTTGTTCTTTTTGGAAAAGAGAGCGTCTACGAAATATCAGATGTGAACGGAATAGTCGAATTGCCGGTTCCGGCGAATGTCAAAGATACCCTTTTTACTTTTTCCCATCTCGGATTTAAGACGGTGCGCTACTCCTTTGATGAAATTATCGAAATGGAATCGCTTGTCGTCATGAAAAGTGTCTCCCATGAATTGGAGGGTGTCGAAGTAATCGGACGCAGAGATGAAGAAGAGCAGGAGCTCGTTGCGCAAATTGCCACGCTCGATATGCGGGAGCTAAATTTGGTCTCGGCACAGACTCCCGCCGATGCTCTCGAAAACTCCGGACAGGTATTTGTACAAAGGAGCCAAATGGGCGGTGGGAGTCCGGTTATTAGGGGTTTCGAAGCCAATCGCGTATTGCTCGTTGTCGATGGG
>JALVDO010000268.1 GCA_027008975.1 Saprospiraceae bacterium
TGACATCCATTCCCTTCAAGCCCGATACGCCCCTATACACCGACTTCAGCAAATCCAAGTCCTCTGCGCCGACCTCGATGGTCACATCATCACTGATAATAGCGCCAACAGTACCCGTTGCCAATAATTCGCCCTGTTTGATAATAGCCACGTGAGAGCAAATTCGTTCCACTTCATGGAGGATGTGGCTCGCCATAATAATCGTCTTACCGGAGTCGGCTACCTGCATAATGATTTCCCGCACTTCGGCGATTCCCTGCGGATCCAACCCATTTGTCGGTTCATCAAAAATCAGTACTTCGGGGTCGCCAATCAAAGCGGCAGCAATCGCCAACCGCTGTTTCATACCAAGGGAAAAGGTCTTAAATTTGGATTTTCTTCGGTTTAGTAACCCTACGGTTTCGAGGTGTTCTTCGATGCGGGGATTTTCGACCCTTCGAATATGTGCGATTATTTCCAAATTCTGCACAGCACTCATGTATGGAAAGAAATTTGGTGTTTCCAATAGCGTCCCTATTCGCTTACGGGCATCATCCGCTTCGTACCTTCCTCCAAACCACTCATAGCTACCACTCGTCGGACGAATAATATCCAACACCATACCAAGAGTGGTTGTTTTCCCACTTCCGTTGGGTCCCAAAAAGCCAAAAATCATTCCTTCTTCTATATTCAAAGAGAGGTTTTTTACAGCCTTTAGTCGTCCGTAATTTTTAGATAAGTTATTGATTGATAAAATCATTTAAAGCATTTGAAATCTAAAGGTAAAAAAATGCAGACAAAGGGCAAACTACAGTCTTTTTGTTTCGGCGTCCGGTCTTGGTACGTTATTACGCAAAAGGAAATTCATTGTTTCATTAAAATCATTGATAAACTTCACAGAATTGTCGTTATAATCATTAATCACCTTGTTAAAAGCATCAACATCCTTTTGATTCAATCCCACTTCCTTGGATTTATTGGTGATACCGACCATATCGACGTAACCATTTTCTGCCAAGTCGAGATAAAAGTGAATTAATCTTCTAGTGGCTTCCAAAAAGCGACTGTCTTCTTTGTAAGCCGGTATTTCCTCAAGGCTCTTCAACTCCTCTGAGGCTACCTTCAGGAGATTTAACCGCATTTTCTCCATCGTTTCGGCATCATCCTTATCAAGTGCATCGAAGAAATAAGCATTCGCTTTGGAAACGCGAAACTCCTTCATATAAAGGACGCGGATGTATTCATTAACAGCATTTATCTCTTTGATAACCTCATTTTCTTCTGCCGCTCCGAGTTGAATATGGTGGTTGGATGCATAGACCTTTTGTGCTGCCAAAAAATCATTTGCAGCAGCTTCTAACTTAGCTTCCAAGTCATCTTCTGCTTTGAAATAAGCTTCGAGTGCTTCATAGGAGTCCTTACTTTTTTTCTTCAGAACAGCTACTTCGTCAAAATCGTGGTTGAAAGACTCAAAGTAAATATCCAGTACACGTACCAATTCATTACGCATATCCAAACCTCCTTCAAAAGCTATTTTCTTCTTGACAGCGAGGCGCGCTTTTCTTATATTTTGAATAAGATTCTGCCGCATCTGCTCCACCTGAAAAAAGTCATCGCTATGGACAGAATATTGGGTGAATTGCAAATTTTGACGAACCACATCATTGTGTTTCTGATTCAGAAAGTCAAAATAATCAACCGCTTCATTAGTCTGAGCGAAGCCGCCTAACGCGGTAATGATAAAAACAAACAATAGGGAAAATGACTTCATAATCTTTTATTTTTGGGAATGAAATAAATATCGACGGGCAAGATACGTTTTTTTTTATACAACATCAAAAGAAAAAATCTCCAATCTCCTTGATAATTAAAAAATAAAGTTCAATTTTGTGCCAAACAATAATGCTATGCTTTACGATACTATCAATCCGGAATTATTCAAACTCAACAGAAAGCGTTTCATGCGTAAGATGTTGCCCGACTCTATTGCAATCTTCCACTCCAATGACCTGATGCCACGCAATGGAGACGGTTATTTCCCTTTTCGACAAAATTCGGATTTGCTCTATCTGTCCGGACTCGATCAGGAGGAAACCGTCGTGGTTTTATTCCCGGATTGTCCCAAGGAGGGCTACTCGGAGGTTGCTTTCATCAAAAAGACGAGTGAGCGTATCGCCCAGTGGGAAGGTGAAAAGTTAAGCATTGAGCAGGCAAAAGAAATATCAGGTATTGCAAAGGTATTTTGGTTGGATGAAATGGATAGCATCCTTACGGAAATGATTTTATTGGCAAAGCGCATCTACCTCAATCTACCTGAAAACCCGCGGTTTCAACAGCCCGTCCCAAGCAGGGATGCACGATTTGCCAAAGAGTTGAAGGAAAAATACCCATTGCACAAATACCACCGCTCGCAACCCATGCTCAAACAGTTGAGGATGATAAAAAGCGGATTGGAAATCGACGTTATGCAGCAGGCAATCAATATCACCAATAAAGCTTTTCATCGCGTATTGGAGTTTGTACACCCGGGCGTTATGGAGTACGAAATCGAGGCCGAAATATCCCGTGTATTCCTTCGCAACAGGGCAAAACACCATGCTTATGAACCCATCATCGCCAGTGGAAAAAATGCCTGTGTATTACACTACATCGCCAATGACAAACCGTGTAAAGATGGTGACTTGATACTAATGGATTTCGGTGCGGAATACGGCAATTACGCCGCTGATTTGTCGCGTACCATCCCCGCCAACGGGCAATTCACCCAAAGGCAGGCTGCCGTATATAATGCCGTCCTGCGAGTCATGAAGGCTGCAACGGAAATGCTCGTACCCGGCATCACACTAGAGGAATATAATAAGGAGGTCGGTTTACTTATGCAAAGCGAACTACTCGACCTGAAACTCATCGACAAGACAGACATTAAAAACCAGGACCCGGAGTGGCCGGCGTACAAGACCTATTTCATGCACGGTACTTCACACCACCTCGGATTGGACGTTCACGACGCATCCCATAAGGAAGCGCCCTTTCAGTCGGGAATGGTATTTACCTGCGAACCGGGTATCTACATTCCTGAAGAGAGCATCGGAGTTCGTATAGAAAATGACATACTTATTACAGACCACCAACCTCTAGACCTCATGCGAGACATCCCGAGAGAAATAGAGGAAATAGAAGAGTTGATGAACGTCATGATAGCAGACTGAGGATAGCAAAAAAAATGGACAATGCGGATACTCCGGCAGTTTTATCAGGCGCTTCCTACACTGTTTTTCGTTTTTTGCGCCCTCGTAATGGTTGGCATCATCTACTCCCCTTACCTATTGAGTATCGGATTATTGGGGATGCTAGGCAGTAGTTTGTTAGCGTATTTTCCGGCTATAAAATCTTACTTCAAATACCCATCTTTTTGGACAATATCCTTGCTTTTCGTCATCGTGTTAATGGGTTTTTGGTCGATAGAAGACCCGCAATACTGGGTGGAGCGGCTTCGAATCAAACTACCTTTCCTCCTACTCCCCATCGCATTTTATCTCCAGCCAAAGCTGACTGAAAAACAATTTCTCGGGCTACTTTATTTTTGGATAGTGTTGTTATTCCTGACGAGCATCGGTATCGGCGGTCATTATCTTCTGCATCGGAATGAGATTATAACAATGATGGCGCAAGGGCACCCCATCCCCACTCCACGCAACCAC
>JALVDO010000269.1 GCA_027008975.1 Saprospiraceae bacterium
GAAGTGGAAGTGCTGCCTTCTTTAAGATTAAAGGCAGTGGCTGCTATCGGGCAAACATTCCACACTAACCGTCCGAATGTAACTGTTTATCTGGATGAAAGAGCAGAAGAATTGAGAAGAACAACTGTTTACATCAAAAATTTCAACATTAGTTCCGGTCCTAAAAATGCTTATAATATCGGTCTGAATTACAGTGGTAAGCAGCACTGGTTCGCCAGCTTGAACTTCAACTACTTTGACAATAACTGGTTGGGCTTCTATCCTGAAAGACGCACGCTGGAGGCTGTTGCCAATAGCAGTAATCCTGAGTACGATGTTGACTTTATCGAAAGAGGAAGCGACCTTTGGAATAAAATCATCGATCAGGACAAAGCGCCTGCCGGATTTACGTTGGATTTGTTCTGTGGCAAATCTTTCCAAATAGATTGGGATAATTACATTTACGTCAATATTGGAATCAATAATATTCTGAATAAAACCGACCTGATAACAGGAGGCTATGAACAAAGTCGATTTGACTTTAGAAATAAAGATGTCGATCGCTACCCCAATCGTTATTATTACGGTTATGGCCGCAATTATTATGTGAGCTTTACATACCGTATGCGATAAGGTTTGGGAATTAGAATTGAAAATGCTGACAGACGTAGTCTCGTCAGTATGGGAATTAGAATTAGAATTAGAATTAAAAAATCCTTAGCGATCCTTAGCGGAAACCTTTGCGTACCTCCGCGAGAAATTTCTGAGAATTAGAATCTGAATAAAAATAAAAAAAATTATCATGATAAAATACATTAGAAACCGGGTATTACCCCTTTTAATCCTTTCCATAACGGCATGGAGTTGTGTTGACAGAACATTCGACGAACCTCCTGTTGGCGATTTTCCGTCACTGACCGCGAACTTCACGATTGCTGAATTAAAAGCACTTCACACTTTAGGTAGCGATACTTACGAAGAAATCACTGAGGATAAAATTATTAGTGCCGTCGTAACAGCAGATGACCAGACGGGGAATTTTTACCGAAACATCGTCGTACAGGACGAAACAGGAGGCATCTTCGTACGCCTTCGCGCTTCTGATTTATATACGACTTATCCGGTCGGAAGAAGGGTGTTTATCAAATGCCAGGGATTATTTATTGGGGACTACAACAATCTTTATCAACTATCAGGAGATTCACAGGGTAATGAAATAGAAAGCGCCCTTATTGAATCACATGTTATTGGTGGTGAATACGACAAAGATATTGCACCGGAGGTGGTGACAATTGGCAATCTGACAACAGACAAGGTCGGAAAACTCATCAAGTTGGAGAATGTGGAATTTGCACCCGGGTCAATGAATAAGCCCTATGCCGACGCAGCCAATCACTTTTCTGTGAATCTGGATATCAACGATTGTAGCGATAATACCATCGTACTTCGTACAAGTGGATATGCCGACTTTGCGAATGAATTGTCCCCCCAAGGGAATGGTAGCATTACTGCAATTTATAGTATTTACAGAGATACAAAACAACTCGTTTTGCGAAACACAGCAGATGTTGATATGACCGGGATGCGATGTGATGGCGGAGGGGGAACCGGTAATGAGCAACTCATTTCAATAGCAGACGTGCGAGCCATGTATTCCGGTACAGAAGTTACCATTCCGGATGAGAGAAAAATAAAAGGTGTCGTTATATCCGATAGTAGCAATGGAAATATTGACGGTCGAAACATGGTACTACAGGATGGAGATGCCGGGATTGTCGTTCGCTTTGAGGGTACGCATTCTTTCGCCCTTGGCGATGAAGTAGAGGTTGTTGTCTCCAACCAGGCAATCTCTGACTACAATGGCTTGGTTCAGATAGCCAATACACCAAATGCCAATGCTTCTTCAACAGGGACGGGTACACTTCCTACGCCAACCGTTGTTACAGCCGCTGATTTAGTAGCTAATATCGATACCTACGAATCGACACTTGTTAAGATTGAAGGTGCAACAATTTCAGGAGGTGCAACACTTGGTGGCAATCTTACCGTCACCGATGATTCGGGCTCCATATCGATGTACACACGGAATGCGGCAAGTTTTGCCGGCAACCCAACACCTACCGGAACAGTTGATATCATCGCTATTGCATCTCGCTTCAATGACCCACAAATCAATATCCGTAAGGCTGATGACATTATCGGTGGTGGCACAGGTGGAGACCCCGACCCCATTGACATCGCAGAGTTACGCTCTTTATTTGCAGGTGGGGCAACAAGCGTTCCCAATCTAAAGAAGATAACCGGTGTCGTTATATCCGATGCAGCTTCTAGTAATATTACAGGCAGAAATCTTGTATTGCAAGGGGCGAGTGCCGGAATCGTCATTCGCTTCAATGAGGTACACGCCTATGCACTTGGAGAAGAATTAACAATCAATGTATCCAACCTTGAGTTGTCTGAATACAACGGATTGTTGCAGGTCAACAATGTACCGAATGCTAATGTACTATCAAATACAGCAGGAACATTACCGACTCCTCAGGTTATCACTATCGCCGACTTGCTTTCCAACTCGGAGGCATTGGAATCCACATTAGTTAAAATCAATGGCGTCACAATCCCCGAGGGTGGCACCTACTCCGGTTCAAAAACCGTAACGGATGCAACCGGTAGCATTAGTATGTACACCCGTTCTCAGGCTACATTTGCAGACCAAAATGTACCAACGGGTAGCTTTAATATTACTGCCATTGTTTCACAGTACAATGACCCGCAAATCAATATCCGTAATTTGGACGATATTGAATAGTTTGTGATTAAAATTAGCGGGCTGTTCCTTTCAGCCCGCTAATTTTAAATAATAAATTTCTTTAATGATGAATGTCAAAATAGAACCCTCTTGGAAGTCTTTGCTTTCAGAGGAGTTCGGAAAGGAATATTTTTATAATTTAACAGAAACTATCAAGCGAGAAATTGCTAACGGAGTAAAAATTTACCCTAACGGAGCAAATTTCTTCAAAGCCTTTGAAATGGCACCGGTCGATAAAGTGAAAGCAGTTATTATCGGGCAAGACCCCTACCACAATCCGGGTGAGGCAATGGGGCTGAGCTTCTCTGTACCCAAAGGTGTGCGCGTGCCGCCTTCGCTGCGCAATATTTATAAAGAATTACATACGGACATTGGATTTGAGATTCCCAATCACGGAGATTTGACGCCTTGGGCAACGCAAGGTGTTCTCCTGCTCAATGCCATTCTCACCGTCCGGCATCGGGCTGCTGCTTCGCATCGAAAATTGGGTTGGGAACACTTTACTAACGCTGCCATTCAAAAATTGTCTGAAAAGAGAGAAAATATTGTCTTTTTGCTGTGGGGAAATTTTGCCAAGAAGAAAAAGGAATTAATCGACACCTCCAAGCACCTTGTATTGGAAGCGGCACATCCCTCTCCCCTCGCCGGAGGTGCATTCTTCGGTAGTAAGCACTTCTCTAAAACGAACGCTTATTTGGAGTCCAAAGGCATTGATCCGATCGATTGGCGTCTGGCGTAAAAACCTATTTCTTTTTCCCTTTTTTCGTAAAAGCTCCGGGTATCTCAGCTTCGATGATTTTCTTCACCTCTTCGAGCGTCATTTCTTTCGCCTGTTCCGAGGTGACGCGCTCCTTCCCTATTTTAGGAATCTTCACGTTCTTCTTCCCG
>JALVDO010000270.1 GCA_027008975.1 Saprospiraceae bacterium
CTCCGGTCGCATTTACAATCAGACAATTCCTGATAATATTCCCATCCGCTTCCTTTACTCCAATAGCCGTAGAGTAGGCATCGCCAATGTTTTTGATAAAAATATTCTCAAATATATGTCGCGAGTCGATAGGGATGGAATTCCATAAACTAATACCCGAAATGCAATTGGCTATTTGGAAATTCTTAAAGGTGATGGAATAAACGTCTGATAGGTTAATACTCTCACCAGCCAGCCTGTTCTGGTGATTAATTAGGGGCATGGCGGTGGCATCAACGTCGTCGCCATAACTAAAAGGGAACTCCTCGATGTCCCCGGGGTTATCTTTGTAGCCGATAAAAGAAATCCGGGCAGCATCTCGCTCGTAGTTCTTATCTACAAAAATTTCTTCTTCCCCGTAGTCTCCGGCTTTGACATAAACCGTATCTCCTGCACTAACCGGACTTGACATGGAAGCGGCATAGGCAATTGTCCTCCACGCTGTCGCGGCTGACAATCCATCATTGGCGTCATTGCCTTCCAAATTAACAAAGTAGGTATTCTGACCGCTCAGGGTGAATACAAGCAAAATCAAGGGGAGCACTATGAAGCTCGTAGTTATTCTTCTCATTGTTATACTTTTTTGTATCTGAAACGCGAATGAACGTTCCAACCCTACCGAAATTCTTGTTTATTTGGCAAGTTGTCTTGTCTTGAAATAACTTGACTCGAAAAGTCAATAAAATTCAGGACGATACAATTTAAAGAACAGATTGTTAAATCTAAAGTATTAAATCCTTGTTCACTCATTCACTTTTTGATCTAATAGGGTGGTAAGTATTTACATTTTTTTAAAGAAGGTAATCCAAATCCCTACTCTTTTCCTCCAACCACGCCTGGTTAAAAGCGGCAGCACCCTCGATGGACTTTCTAAGTTTTTTATACTTTTGAGTTCGTGTTTTTTTGTCCAAGAAGGGTGCTTCGTCTCTAAATGCTGCCATTTTTTCCGTAAGGGAAAAGAGATTAAAATAGGCTTGTTTTCGACTATTCGATAACAGTTTATTCCTCTTCAAAAACTGACGAAAAGCTACAGAAAGCGATATGAGGGCATCCGTCTCCGAAAGTTCGTAATAGGTCCTCAACAAAAGAGCTTTTGCTCCAAGGTTGTACCGCAAATCACTGTATTCAACCTGCTGCAAAAGTTCCAGCACCCGACTGTATTCTCCTTTGGCGTGGCAGAGCGCTGCGGTATTAAACCGATAGGCGTTTTCATAGGCTTCAGAATCCAAATTCGACTTGTATTCTTCGATAAATTCAGCCACCCAGTCAACTTCACCCAGCCTCAAACCGGTAGTGACAATATTTTTGTAATGCCACTCCAATAGGATACCATTTTCGAGTAATAAGTCCATTTTCAACTCCGATTGATAGAGTTTAAAGATTTCGTTGAGAAACTTTTGATCATTGGCATTAATCCGTTGGATGCAGTAGTTTTTAAGTATGTTATAGATGTATATCAATTCCGATTTATCCAATTGTTTCTGGTGTTGTTCTAAAAAAGACAACAGTTTGAAGTAGTGTTCCTTTCGCTTGGTTTCCACCAAATGATAAAGCTGAAAATAAACGGGGATTATGGGTATCCTACGGTAGGCTTCCCAGTTTTCTTCCACTTCTTTTAAAATAAAAAGAAGCATCCGCTTTGAATACGCTACCTGCAATATCTGTTCCCGCAAAATCATTTCGACGGCGTCTTTTAGCTTTTCAGCAATAAAAAAATAATCCAAAAACTGCTGCTTCCGCTGTAAATTGGGGTCGTCCTTGCGCTTAGATACCGATTGGTAATACTTATCGGCCTCTGCCGCAAGCCTGTAATGTGCACTCAGGTCTGCAATATTCGCCCCGACATTAGTAAGTTGGTGCTGCCGCTTATTCCATTCCTTTTCGTATAGCGAATAAATTTTTCGTTGTCGCAGTTGCTGCAATATTGCCTCCGATTTTAAAGCATTGTCATCAATCAGACTTTCTATGGAGAGGAATTCATCAAGTACTCGTTTAGTGTATGTAAATATTAATGCTATTTCACTTTTTGAAGCACCGGGGAAAATTCTGACCATTTTTTTTGTATCAAAATACTTGTCCGAAAAGTCCGGAAATCGTTTCTTAAGGTAAGAGACAAGCGCTCGAACCCCCTTGTGCTTGTTGTGATATGGAGAGTAACAAAATTCGAAAAAGCGCGTCATTTCCTTTCTCGTAAAGGTTTTAAGGATTAAGAGGACTTTATTTTGATGCATTTTTTACAATAATTTAAAAAACATTATTACACTAATAATCAAGTATTTAAAACACAAATATAGGTTAAAAATTATTCATTTTTTACAATTTTTAGAGATAATCGTAATTTGGATGTCGAAAATTTATTATCAACTTTGCTTCAAAGATGGGAAAACATCGTTTTTATGGGTAAATGTATCTTCACATTAGTTACCAAGTAAAAAAAAATACACATGACAAAGATTATTCGATTCTTTCTAATTGCCGTTATTTACACGATTACCATTGCCAATATAAGCGGGCAATGCGGCATCTTCGACCTGACCGCCTCCTTCGATGAGTGCGATGGCACCTCTTATCAGGCGCATATCAATTTTCAAGTTGACCAAAATATCCCTATTGATACCTTTTCTGTTACCATCAACGGGGACTATATTGGTGATTATGTCACTCAGCAACTGCCCATTACCATTCACAATGTAGGCATTGCCGATAATTACCACGTTCTCGTTTGCGGGACTTACTTATCAGGTCAGGATCTTTTCGAGTGCTGCGAAGATGTGAATGTCACTCCTCCTGCCTGTAATACAGATTGTGCTATTAGCAATCTACATTACAGCGATCTGTCCTGCGATGGCACCCATTTCGAAGCGACGATTAATTTCGACGTTCAGAATCCGGGCAACGACTACTTTGATCTCTTTATTGATGGTGAGTTTTTTGACTACTACCTCATTGACGATTTGCCGATAAATATCTCATCCGCCTACGATAATAGTCAGAATCACCTCCCAATCAAAGTCTGTATAAACGATGTCCCCGATTGTTGTGAAACCGTCGTATTGGATTTGTCCAATTGTGTACAGGAGTGTGTTATTGACAACGTGATTGTAGAACAACACGATTGTGAAAATGGACAGTTTTATGTTGACATTGAAGTGCATGCCAGTGGTTATGGCAATGATGGTTTCAATGTAAGAGGCAATGGACACGATTATGGCAACTTCAGCTATGAAGAGCCATTTATCACACTTGGTCCATTTGACGGGGACGGAACTACTTCTTACGAATTTGTCATCATCGACAACCACTTCCCCGATTGCCAATACGAATATGACTTCGGTACGGTGGATTGCGATCACACCTGTACTTTGGGAGCTATTTACGCCGCTCCTTATTGCGAAGATGAAAATGCTTACGCCAATATCTATTTTTACTCCGAGGGCATGACCGGGAACTTCTCTGTACACGGTAATGGACACAATTATGGCACTTATGAGTACGATGGGGATACAACTAGTATCCTTGTAGGTCCTTTGCCTGCCATTGCTGACACCGTATATGAATTCATTGTTATCGATGAAACCAATGATGGTTGTATATCGGACTACACTTTGCTGGACGTGTTCGATTGCGGGGGCGGTGA
>JALVDO010000271.1 GCA_027008975.1 Saprospiraceae bacterium
AAAAACTCAAAAGAAAAGGGAGGGATGTGCACTTGTCCTTACACTGACTTTTAATATTCTGTCAATATGGTGGATTGCCGGTAGCTTCGTCGGTTATAACAACGGCGTTAGGTATATATATATTATTTCTCATACAGGTAAAGTAGAATTGCGAGATTTTGAATTTAGCCACTACAAAACAAAGCAGTACGGCTCCAGAACCCACGATTTTCTTAGTTATACTTTTACAGGAAAAATTTCTGGGGAGGAGGAAATTCAGGAGATTCACGCTGCTAGCGACGAGGTAGAAAGGGGGTTATTTCGAAGATTTTTAAAAACTAAAAAGGGAAAGGTTTGGTTTGTGAAGCGAGGTGAAAAGATAATATTAAAAAGAATACAAGCTGAATCGCCTACTAAAGAATCACTCATTTTTGATTTATACCGCCAAATTTTTCTTTTCTTCATCATCCCCCTACTCCTACTAATCCGCTTAATTTACCGCTACGGCAAATCCACACTAAAATTTTTCAAAGCAATAATACATGATATGCAAAATATGGAGAGAATTATTTTATTAATACTGCTGTTTCCGCTTGGAATGAGCGGACAGAATTTGGACTACCAATCGTATCCGATTACGCTTTGTGCGGAGGCGGTGCAGGAGGGGAATTTTTATGTTTATCAACCTGCGTTCAAAGCAAAGGGAGTGTATTCAAAACTGGAAGAGGTCAAAAATGAGTATCCCGAGCAGGTGTTACAGTCCATGATGTCGGCTATCAGTCAGGAGTGGGTGGACTTCAATACTTATGGCGGAGCCGAGAAATCGCGGAAGAAGTCGAAAAGCTTTTTTGAAAAAGCAAAAGCCAATAATCGGGAAAAAAACTACTATGAACTGATTGGGAAGTTTACGTTTAGTCGTGATGGAAAACGGTATGCTGTTATTAAATCCTACCTTCACGTAGAGGGGATGGACGAGCGATTCCCCAGTGCGTTGTTGTTTGTCAGAGAAGGGAATCGGTGGTACGCCAAAAAAGGGAGGGAAGAAGCGATGATAATTTACTTTTTTGCCAATTTTCAGTTGCAGACCATCAAGGCGATTATCGAAAACGAGGAGACGGATGACGCTTTTGTCACTAAGTGTCAGAAGGCTATGCACCAGGACGGCTTTTTTGATTTTAATCCTGCTCCTTCATTATTGGGGCAATTGAAAATGTCGAAGGATATCACCGGAATAAAAAAGCATTTGGAATGGGTGCATTGGCCGAAAAATTAGGGGATTTACAAAAATAAATATTATGAAAGCGATTAAATTATTTGTTGTTTTACTAGGGCTGGCACCCTTGGTTTTGCCTGCTCAAAATGAAGTTGATTTTTCGGTATTCAAAGGCGGTAAGCCCCTCCGATTTAACACGGTAGAATACCTTGAAAACACTCAATTCTGTGAGTATAATATCAAAAACAAACCACATCCCGTCCATACCAACGAGTTGCCAGCCAATAACAAAACGCCGGAGAATCTCATAGCTCTTATCAGCAAGACAGCAGACAAGGAAGCAATCAAAAAATTCTTTTTACAGGGAGCAGAAGCGCTTGCACTCCCCGAATTGCCAACTCCGCTCGAAAAAGTCGATTCGGCTAACTATTTTCTGATTACCGAGAAACTGATATTCGACCATCATGGCAAAAAAACAGCCATCCTAAAGTACTTCAAAATAACCCCCGAAGGACAGTCTCGTCCATTTTCGATACAGTTGCAGCAAAGGGGCAATTCGTGGTTTATTGTCCACAAACGAGCATTGAAAGATTTGGAGTTTCTGATCCGGCATCTTAAATACAAGGTATTATACAAATTCTTACAAAAGGGATATAGTGGCGATGAAGAAATCGACGCCATTGCAAAAAAATGCCTATCAGTAGAACACACGCTAAACTATAAAAAACTATATTTACAACTCAAAGATGAATTCGAACACCAAACGGCATTGGCGGAGCGGATTGGGGATTAAATCGAACCCGTCCACTAAACATACGGATACCCCCTACCCAATCGTCGTGAATAATAGCACTAGACATTTAGTGCGATACAAAAGTTTTTGTCTCAATTAATACAAGTGAAGAGCGATTGACAGGGCAAGAGAAGCAGCTTAATATTCGGTGTCCGTTTGACCTAAAAGAAATCTCGGCGACCTCTTATGACAATGAAGACCAGCTATCTCCGGCAAGGGTTGCAAAAACAGGAGATACTCTGTATATTGTGTCGAGTAACAACGATATAACAAGAAAGGTGAAATATCAGCTTAGATGGAATGGAGCGACCCCGCATCAGATCGATTTTTGGCGAAGAGGGGAGGGTACGGATGATGATGAGCCTGTTTTATATAAGGCCCCGGCCTTTGGTAGTGCATTCTATCCGGGGAATTTAATTTTAGGGGGGCAATCCTTGTACGACGGCGAAGCCGATTATCTTCATGATGGCAGTTTCTTCCCCGGGGCAGGATGGGTAAACCTCGATGTCGGAGAGACGGATATTGATTACCAGAACCTATGTGCCAGTGCCTTTGATGATGTGGCTTGTGTGGAGTTGGCTTTTTTGCGGGAGAATCGGCGGACGCAGGCTCTTACAATGCCTAATTGGTTGGTGGGAGTTCAGCAATTCATCAATAATAAGTTTAAAGGATGCTTTGATAAAATAAAAGAGAAGCTTCCTTCCCTACCTCTCGAAGTAGAGGCAAATATTGAAACTACGCTTGAGGAGACAACCTTTTTGACAGAGGATGAAGGGACACGATATTATGCCATAAATAGAGAAAGGACGGCAGGGGCAAGTATAGGCTTTTCCGCGAGAGCTACAATGGATATAGCAGCAGAAATCCCCTGGTTGACAATAGGTCCCTTTGTTGAAGTAAGCATAGCTGTTGTGCCGGCGTATGAATATGCAGAAAAAAAGCTCTTTTTTGAAAATGAATATGAACCACTAACAAGAACTTTCGAATCACCTTTAACAGGAGAAATTGCCCTTGGTGCCATAATTGCCTTAAATTTGCATGGTCAGGATACGACAGGTATTAGTTTGTCGGCTAGTGCCTGGGGAGCATTCCCCGTTGAAATGAAGCCAAAACTTCGATACGATATTGGGAGTGACACCTACTGTGGCCTTCTGGAATTTAACGCAGGACCAGCCTCTCTGAATATTTCAGTAGGTGTCAGTGCACAATTTAATTGGGGCGATTTCGATATTGATATGGATATCTTTTCCTATTCGTGGAATTATCCTATCACGGATAAGTATTTTAACAAATTAGGAGAAATAAATTTCACAGATTACGGTGAGCCGTGTCGATAGAGATTAAAATTATGAACAAAAAAATTGCCATTATCAGCGTTATTCTCTTTTTTATGGGTTTTATAACCTCGGGCTTTTTCCGGATGTATTTTAACAAAGAGGAGTATAAAAAAGATATTTTTATTGTAGAGGATTATAGTGCTGGAAGAAGTGGTTCCACATACATATGTAATGCTGTTGGACATTGGAAATCGTCAGGAAAAAAAATGGGGGTATCTTGTAGAATTTTTGAAAAATATCATCCGGAATTGAAGTTAGGCAATTTTACACTTTATAAAGTAAAAAAAGGTAGAGCTGTTACCTACGAAGTCCCAGCCTTTGCTTCTCCTGACGGGGGCGTACATTTTTACA
>JALVDO010000272.1 GCA_027008975.1 Saprospiraceae bacterium
AAAAATGCAATCCTGCCCGGTGCAGGGATTTTCCTTTTGAGTAAAGGGATACGACTGATGAAGGGCTATTTCGTGCGAATAATTTTGAACTTTTCGAGGAAGTTATCTCGCTTGGCATTGGCAATTGGAATGGGAATTTCCTCCTGATTGCGAATGATAATGGCATCCGTAGCATCAAAAGCCAAAATAGCGTGAATATTAACGGCATACGAACGATGCGTCAGGATAAAAAAGTCACTGTTCAGCTTCTCTAACAAATCAGAAAGATTGGTAGATATAGCATAAGACCGGTGCGTAAGATAAATATGAGTGATCATTCCATCCGCCTTCATGTAGAGGATATCCCCGAGGTTGATACGGGTATAGCGGGTATGGTGCTTGATAAAAACATAACTCGGCCGGACAGTATCCGGCGTATAAAAGTCATCAATAACATTTTCCTGTCCTTTTGACTTCATAAAATCATGTAAGGCAAAGTCAATGGAAGTTTCGATTTGTTTGGGATGATAAGGTTTGATTATAAAGTGATTGGGATTAACTTTTTTTGCCCGATTACGGGTAGTCCTATCATACTCTCCGGATAGAAAGATGATAGGTATCCTGCGAATTTTATTAAACTGCTCCACCAGTTGAATGCCATCCATGGGGCTGTTTTCGAGATTTATATCTACCAATGCAAGGTCAGGAGATGCCGTTTTGAATAAATGCAGCGCCATAATACTGTTATATGCCGGTTCACAAACAGCATATCCAAATTCGGCGAGTATTTCCATAATATTGTCGGCTTGAGTAGGATCGTCTTCTACTACGAGTATTTTCATTTGTTGCATACTATGCGGATTTTTTAAGATTGGGAAAGGAAAAAGAAAAGACAGCGCCGGTTTCATTACGGATTTGCCAGGAGCCGTGTAATTGTATGAGCAGGTTCCTAATCAGGCGCAATCCCAGCGAATTGGTTTCGTCCGGATGAATATTTGCGTCAAAACCGACGCCATTATCTTTATATATCAATGATACGGAACCATCCCCGGCTTCCTTCCAATCAATGGATATAAGAGGAGATTCCTGCCTGTCATCGAATGCGTGTTTAACGGAATTGGTAATCAGCTCGTTGATGATTAGTCCGATTCGCATGGCTTTATCTGCATCTATTTCCGTCGGGGGAACATTTAGTTCAATATCCAGATCTTTTCCCCCTGATGCATAAAACCACCTGATATTTTGGATGATTTTTTCTAAATATTGCTCTAGTTCTACTTTAGTTTCAGCATCGCCCATTTTTAGTTCTTTTTCTAAAATAGCAAGCGTTTGTACCCTGTTTTCACTTTCTTTGATGACGTCTTTTAGTTCGGGGCTATCGAGCCGTCGAATTTGCATTT
The DNA here is from genome assembly GCA_027008975.1 of Saprospiraceae bacterium. Classification (GTDB taxonomy): domain Bacteria; phylum Bacteroidota; class Bacteroidia; order Chitinophagales; family Saprospiraceae; genus JALVDO01. Next base: position 1,380 of record JALVDO010000272.1, read on the forward strand.
GCATCATTGAAGAAAGCAATTCGAGGTTATTTTTGATGCGATGGTTATTTTCACGAGCCAGCGTAAGGATTTGGTCGTTTTTTTGAGCAAGCAATTGGTTGGCACGGGATTTTAACCGGTAATTACGATAAACCAGAAGCAATAAAGCGAATGCCATCAATAACCCAATCCCCATGAATTGGATATGTCGGTTACGTGCACGAATAGTTTCCATCTGTAGTTCCCTGTCTTTTTTTAACAGGGCGTTTTCTGCTTCTTTTTTTTCTACTTGGTATTTGGTTTTTAGTTCCTCGATTTGTTGAAGATTTTTTTTATTCAAATATAGGCTTTGGAGTGAATCGGCTTTTTGAATATAAATATAGGCCTTAGCAAATTGATTTCCTGCTGCATGGATTTTTGCCAATAAGGCATATCCTTCACTCAGTTCTTTTTTTGCTTTAAATTTCCAAAAAACCGGCAATGCTTTTTCCAATAATAGTACAGCAGGATTAAAGTCACCCTTTTTATAGTAAACTTCGGCCAATTTCATCTTCACTGTACTAATTTCAAAATCACCGAATAAGCCCTGTGCAATCGCCAGAAACTGCCGATAATAATTTTCAGCCTTGCTTAATTCCCCAAGTTGCAAATTTGCATCTCCAAGTGTTGAATAGGCATAAGCTTTGACGAAATGGCTATTAAGTCTGTTACTTTCTTTCAAAGATAATTCTGCATAATCCATACCTTCCTGTAAACAATCCTGACTAATATAATACGAGGCCAGACAAACGTAATTGAGAGGTAAATTATATTCATGCCCAATTTTTTTATTGAGCGCGATAGCCTTTTTTATATAATTGACAGCCTCATCAAAATGCCCCAGATTACTAGAAACAATAGATAAATTATTGTAAATATCCGAAAGCATTTCATCATTTTTGTATTTTTCAAATATGGTGGCTGCCTTTTGATAATTTAATATTGCATTAGGATAATCCGTTCTGTAATCATTGACAATTCCTAATGAGTTTAAGCAATAAGCTTTTCCTTCTTCATCATTTATTTTTTCTTTAATAACGAAAGCCTTATGGTAATAATATTCCGCACTATCCAATTGCATTAGCCCAAGAAAAGCTTCTCCAATTAGTTCAAATGCCATAGAAATGTACATTTCATCATTCAGATTTTGAAAAATTTTTAATGCAAGTCGAGACACCGAATCTGCCAAGTGAAAATTTTTTTTTGAAATTTCAATACCTGCTTGCGTGTATATAGCATAAGCATACTCTTTAGTGTATTTTTTACTTTCTGCGAATTGACGAAGGCGGTTGGCGAGACTATCTGCTTTCATTATATCTCGTTTTTTAATTTCCAATACAGAATCAACACTAAGATAGAAAAAGATAGAATCGGATGGGGTGATTGAGTTTTGAGCAAATAGGTTGCCTATGAATGCTAAATAAACCAATATTGCAGTTATCCTAAAAGTGCTTGTGCTTGTTCCCATGGTCAACATGTTTATTTCTCCCCCCAAAGGTAAAGACAAATTCCTTCTAATTCAAGAGGAGAACATATTCATCCCTCCTCATTTTTTACCACAACAGTAAAAACACGCCGCCCCTCTTCCCGCCGTACATCCACTATCCTTCCCGTTATTTGAGAAGGAAATTTAGAGAAGACCTCCTTTGCCAATCCCTGCTGGTGTATGTGTCCGTTTTGGATATGATAGACCCAATCGCTCATTTTTGCAATTTCGTGGATGTCGTGGCTTACGAGTATGGTTGTGAGTTGGTATTGACGGTGCACTTTGAGTAGGTAATTTTGTAGTTTTTGACGCATCGACACGTCTAGGGAAGAGAGTGGCTCGTCGAGCAGTAGTAGGCGGGGCTTTCGGACGAGGGCTCTGGCGAGGGCGACTCTTTGTTGCTGCCCTCCGGATAGGTTTTGTGGTCGTTGCTTTTGGAGGTTCTCCAATTCGATGATTTCGACTAACTCATCGACGATTTTATCGTCTTGTCCTTTTTCTAGCCCGAAGGCGATATTCTCCCGAACGGTCATATTAGGGAAGAGAGCATAATCCTGAAATACAAAGCCGATGTTGCGCTTTTGAGGAGGGAGATTAATGCCCTTTTTTTTGTCGAACCAGACTTCGTCATCTATGATTATTTGTCCGGAGTCCGGGGTGAATAGCCCGGCAATCATCCTGAGAATGGAGGTTTTGCCCACTCCTGAATCACCAAAGATGGTCACAAAGGAGCCTTTGTTGATGTCCAGCGCGACATCGAGTTGCATAGAGCCTCCTGCTGCATT
>JALVDO010000273.1 GCA_027008975.1 Saprospiraceae bacterium
CAAAAAAAGCGGCTCTATCAAAGCCTGAATACCCTTAGGTGCTTTGCCTTCGTTGCGTGCATAACCACGCGCCGCAGGAATGAATACCAAAAACAACAAAATCATCGCCAAAATCATTACAAAGACGTTTTTGGTAATGGAAAAGTCGTAGTAAGAGGTAAAACCTCCCCCTATCAAACCACCGTCAAGCGCGCTGGGTCCCTCCAAAGTATATTCTTTCCCTTCCGGCGTAACCGCAACAAATACCTCTTTTTCTTTTCCCTCCTCTGTAGTGATCTTCTTTGGTATTACACAGGAGATTGCTACTTCTTCCATCGGAAACCCGGGGTCTGTAATGCGATTGATACGGCCGTGATTCATGACGTATCGATTATACGCCACATGATGCTCACCGTGTCCCAACTTACTGGATAAAAACACAGAAAACCCCGAATCGGGTGCGTAAAGAATGCAGGGAAGTGGCAAGTGAATATCACCTACAATATGAAACTCATTGGCGTCGCCAATGTGCCCCATCAGCGTCTCCAGATGATTATACTCATCGCTATGTGCTTCAGCGCATTGGGCAGCCTCAGCATGCTCACCGTGCTCTTCGTGCTGAGCCGACAAGGAAAGTGGACTCAAGGCCAAAACACAACTAAGAATCAATACAGAAAAAATGTTCAATTTCAACTTCACGCCGACTATCATTTTGATACCTAAAGTGCTGATTTTGTGCTGCTTTTTTGAAAAAAAACCAAAAAAAACACCTTATATTAATAAACCGTCTATCATTTGACGGCGCAAAGGTATAATTATGCTTTATAAAATAAAACATTTTAAAGCCTTTTTTTCAATTTATTTTGAAAGGCCGGATTGTAATATTTATACTATCGGACGAGTAGTTTCTTCACCTGCTGACTCCCGCTTTCTGAAATAACCGTCAGAATATACATCCCCGAAGGAAAATCTTGGCAATTCACTACAGTTTGGGGGCTATTTATGTCCTTGTGCGACAATACCATTTTCCCTTTCAAATCATAAATATACAAGACATCTATAGCGTTTCCGGCTGGAGAGATTATCCGAAACTCCTTGCTTGCAGGATTGGGAAAAACACTTATATCATCTATCTTTTCAGTAGGGGGATCCTCTACTCCGGTCAGAAGGAAATCGTATTCAAAATGGAATGGAAAGCTATTGTCAGATATATCATCATCTTGTTTCCAATCAGGCGTCTCCACAACAATTTGGCGATCGATATGGAAATGAAAATAACCGGAATTACCGGAATTGAATTCATAATGACCATTACTGTAATGCAGTATAATGTTGTCTATCGTAAGGGTATCCCCCGTTTCCATAGACACATCAAACTCCTCATCAATATTCCAGTAACTGTAACAAAAATAGCCAAAAAGACTGCTCCCTCTTATTGTAAAACTATCAATTGGTGCTCCTTCGTTGACAATGGTTGCTTTTAATCTCAACTCAATGTCATACTGAAGCCTTCCATGACCATCGCCATAATCGACAAGACTTGAAACGATACTGGAATCGATTGTTTCCAGACCAATCAAAGCGATATCCCGTCCGTAGTCACAAGTTGGTTCACCTTTTGGTTGAGCGGCAATCATATTGGTATAGTAAGGATGTTCATCCTCGCTAGAACAATCCCTCCCCCAATAGATATAATGATCTTCCAAAGGAGCCACACCGTTTATTCTCTGGCATTTGTGCAAAGCAAAATGCGCCTCCGTCAATATTCCATTTTCATATCGCTGAATAAAATCTAACTCCACATCCAAGTCTCTTCCTGCAACCACAAAAGCATTAGCATCACATTTGAAAGCGTTAATCACATAGTCAGAAGGCAGCGATACAATGACCTCCTCGTCAGGATAAATTTCAATTATCTGATTGTCCCTAATGACAAACAATTCTCCCTGATTGTTGGCGGCAATTAATTCACTTTCATCCTCCAATACATAATTCCAATCCGGAATTAGTGCCTTTGTATAAGCATTGAGTAAAAAAATGCTATCTTTGGTTGCAACGGTAATGAGGCTGTCCGTTACATAGTGCATCGCCCGGATATCGTTTTCAAACTCCACTATAAAACCACTACCAAGATCGATGACCGTATATGGATTTGGATGCTCGGGGTCAATAAAAAACAAGTGCCCTCCGTAGCCACTCACCAAAAAACCGTCTCCAGGCAATTTTAGCAGATGCGGATTCATCCTTTTCTCGTTTGGTGAATCCTGATTAAAGTCTTCTAGATCTACAAGGAACAAATTGTCGTAATTAAAAATGAAAGAAAATTCCTGAGCCCGGGTTTCTTTATTGAACATGGTAAAAAAAACACCATCCGTATAGGGGTCAGTATAATCTATTGAGGCAAGAGAAAGACCAACTGCAACAACATAATCGTCCCATAATAGTAAATCCGTCACCCAGGAACTTTCGGGGATAGTAACTTCCCAATTCTCTTCCCCTTGAGTGGAAGAAACAATTGACGCCCCCGTCCAACAATATCCATTTCTTCCTCTTCCTTCGTATATTACGCCACTCGTGGTATCAACAACAATATCATTCACCGGCACCCTCCGGCTCAAACGAATATCCTCAAAACATATCGTTTGAGCGAAAACAATAGGAGAAAATAAAATAAAAAAGATAAGAAATAGTAATAGTTTTTTCATTGGAATACGCTTTTGCTCCCAAGATAAGCATCCAATTCTACAATTTCAAATAAAAAGTATGCTTTGTAATATGCCTTACAAAAACTGCGCCGACTATCTTTTACTTCGATGCCCCCCTACGTTCCCACAGAAATAAAAACGACTTTATGTAATGCCTTGTCACTGGTATTTGCTTTCAGCATCAACTGAAATCGGGTAGAAACTTTGGTACTGAAATCCTTATCCGAAAGCACCATCTTACCCCGATGAAGCGTGGGATGAATACTGGTGTAAACGCCCCTTACCTTTCGGGAAACATCTAATTGTAGCCCGTCGAAAAGGATGATGATTTTTTGGGGACTCATCTGGTTGGTAGAAAGATTAACGGAGGTCGGTTCATCCACTTTGATTAACTCCAAGTCGTACCCTTTTATCCGGTATCCCTCCGCAGTAAGCGCTTCTATTTCTTTGGCGACCTTTTCTTCAAAGGGCATTTCAGGAGGAGTAGAAGAGGAAAAGGAGGAGCAGGCTGTCACAATGAATATAAATAGAGCGGAAATCATAAGAATATATTTTTTCATGGTTAAAGAATAATTTCCTATAACTCGCTTGCTAACGAAATCCATCAAGCCTAAAATACAATTTTTTGAAATTTTCATTGCCAATTCATTTCTTTTCACTACATTCGCTCAAAGAAATAGCCTTTCTACACGAACACTACTTTTTGGCTCCGCGGATGATTTGCAAAAAAATCTTTTGCACGTAGTTGACCCTCATTACTTATTTACGATATATACTCATTACAAGCACGTAATTAGAGTCTCAAACGCTCTTCTCTGAACCAAAATAGTTTAGTTATGAATAAAAGAACACCCATTATTTTTTGCTTCTTGTTTCAATTGGCAATACTCGGCTTACAGGGGCAAGCGAGTTCATCATTTGCTCCTGCTCCTGCTGCTCCCGCCTGTAGTGACACTTTTCCAATCATAAGGCATGAGGTATTAA
>JALVDO010000274.1 GCA_027008975.1 Saprospiraceae bacterium
TTTAATCCAAAGATTATCTGTATTCAATGCATCCATGATTAACTGGGTATCATAGTCAGCATCATAAGCTCCGTCGGAGTCGTGATTTCCATCAAAATAAAATTCAACGGCATCATTATCCCATGGGTTACCGGAACCTTCCACAACTGCATCAACAACTTTCACTCCAAGGTAAAGGTTATCCACATCCCACAAAGCACCCCAGGTAACCGTGTTATTATCAGGTCCTGTTCCAACTACGACACCGGCATCCATCCCCTTATCGAGAGTGTACTCACTCAAGTCTCCATCAATAACAACATCGCTGGAAGTGTATTCAGCATAAGCAACGCCAGCTCCCGCAGGCTCTTCAACAAAATTGAATGCTCCATCCAAACAACCGAAAGACACCCTATATCGTCCTGTTGTTACCGGAATAGCATCACCACCGACAGTAGCATTGCCTGTAGGGAATGCATCCTCACCCCACTGGACAACGCTGGAATTATCCTTGCGGAAGAAGCTGCCCATATCGTCCTCGTATTCATAAGTAGCGAGGTATGTTGTTGCATCATCAGAGTTAGTACGCATTCCGACATCACCAATCATATCATTAAATAAACTAATATTTCCGCAGGCCAAATCTCCAAATAATAAATCACCCAAAGCAGAAGTGGAGATGCCATTATTTGCGTTTCCATTCCACATGACGGTGCTTTGGAAGACTCCATCCGCATTGATGTCTGCAATACCTAAATCAAAACCGATTTGACTACCGGATTCAGGCGTGACACCTAGGTCTGCCCATGCAATACGGGCTTCGACAACATACCCATCAGCAGAGGTCGTAGCAGCTACGGTTGGAGTAGCAGCAGCATTGCCGGCTAGTAAATCCATAGAGCCATCTGCTCCAACAAACATAGCAATATCGCTGTCGTCATAGTCTCCTCCATTTTTATTACCGTCAACAAAGATTAATACGCCGTCACTTTCTTCTAGACCGGACATAATGTCTCCATCTATCACTTTAGCAGCAACATAAAGGTATTCATCATTATAAGCTACTGCAAAATCTCCTGAAGCGGGATCATCACCTGCTTCTCCTGCTACTACTGAAGATACATTCTGGTTAAACACCCAATCTGCCTCATTTGCTTCACCGTCCACACCTATTGCAAATACTTTGGGGGCGATAACGGAGCTACCCAATCGGAGGAAGTGAAAATCCCCTGACTTGCAATTAAAAGTAATCCGGTAATTTCCACCGGGAATATCAAATTGTGTCACACCATTATCCTGAACACCCGTGCCGGAAGGGAAAGTACCTCCCCAAACGTCAACAAAATTCTGATCGGCATTCTCTCTGAATAATAACTTTGTACTATTAGGGAAGGAGTAGTCCAAACTAAATTGGCTTGGGTAATTTGGGTCGCGAACTAAGGTGACATCTGTAACCTCTCCATTTTCACCTGTTCCCCATGTGTTAAAATCACCAATCATTCCAATATCACCACAAACCTCATCATTGGTTACAAAATTATAAGCACCCGTCATACAATTGAAACTGACATCATAAGTGCCGGCTAGGGCAACAATATTATTACCTCCACCCGTTGCAATACCGGAGGGAAAATCAGGTGCACCCCAATTAACTGTCCAGTCAGCATCCTGACGGAATTTCACCTCAATATCACCATCGCCGTCACCATCGTGTGCAGGACTTAATGACTTAATAACTGTCCATTCGTTTGGATTTGTCGCATCCCGATTCATTGGAAAGTCTGCCGCCCAATTGTTAAACTCACCAATCATTCCTATTTCACCACAAGTGGCCGTAAAGCTGTATTCCTGTGTTGAGCAATTGAAGGTCACGAAATATATTCCAGCGGGAACGGGTATATTTCCGGCGTTATTAGCACCGACTCCTGTTGGAAAATCTCCGGCATCATTTCCCCAGTTAACACTCCAGTCAGCATCTTGGCGAAACTTCAAGTCAACGAAGCCACTACCATCTGTGTCATTATCATCCGTAACCTTCAAAATAGCTGACCACATATTCGGATTGCCAGCATCGCGGGTCATGAATAAATCGCTTGACCAGTCTGTAAACTCCCCGATAATTCCGATTTCACCACAAGTATTGGTAAAACTATACTCGCCGGTTTCGCAGTTGAATGTGACTAGGTAAGTCCCGGCAGGAACAGGAATATTACCGGCATTAGAAGCGCCGACTCCGGAAGGAAAATCTCCATCGTCATTACCCCAATTAACCGACCAGTCAGCGTCCTGACGAAACTTCAAGTCAACGAAGCCACTACCATCTGTGTCATTGTCATCTGTAACAGTCAATATTGCTGACCACATATTGGGGTTAGCAGCATCGCGCGTCATAAATAAATCACTTGACCAATCAGTAAATTCCCCGATAATTCCGATTTCACCACAAGTATTGGTAAAACTATATTCACCAGTCTCACAATTGAATGTGATTAGGTAAGTCCCGGCAGGAACAGGAATATTGCCGGCATTGGAGGCACCAACACCGGAGGGGAAATCGCCGTCATCATTACCCCAGTTCACCGACCAGTCGCCAAGCTGGCGAAACTTCAAGTCAACAAAGCCACTACCATCTGTGTCATCATCCGCAGTGAAAGTTAAAATAATTGAAAATTCGGCGGGGTTCTCAGGAGCGCGATTCATAACAGCATCGCTGCTCCAATCTGTAAATTCGCCAATAACTCCAATTTGAGCGCATTGGGCATTGGATTGAGTTGTAAAGGCAGATAGTATCGCCAAAACACCTAAAAAAGTAAATAATTTGAATCTCATAATTAAAAATTTGATTGTATTTAGATACAGTGATAAGTAAATATTTTGTAAATTTACTAATAAAGTGTAATTTTGACACAAAGTATCCGTTTTTTTTTACTTTTAAAAATTATTTGGCATTTTTTTTATGCCTTTTAACTAAAAAAAGTTGCTCATACAAACAGAGGTGATACAAATAATGATTCTTTTTAAATAATTAACTAACTAAAAAAATAAAGCTAATGGTAAAATTTATGACTAAGCATTTACCGTCAATTTTGTTTGTCTTGTTGCTATCGATACTGGCAATAACAAACGTAAGTGCCCAGGAAAGAACCATTTCCGGCACGGTCACAGATGCAGATGACGGGACGCCCCTGATTGGCGTTTCGATTGTTGTAGTCGGACAGGAAAGTGTTGGTACTGTAACTGATTATAATGGCGAATATAAATTACAACTCTTTAAAGACGCCGGCCAAATCCGGGTTTCCTATATAGGATATAGTCCAAAAGTGATTGATATCACCTCTGACCATATCGACGTAGCTTTGAAAGAAGAAGCAGAGGTACTCAATGAAGTGGTCGTCGTCGGTTACGGAACCTTAAAAACAAAGGAAATCACTAGTGCAGTGGCAGCCTTGAAAGAGGAAGACTTCAATCGGGGGAACATTAGTGATCCCGCCCAGTTATTGCAGGGTAAAGTATCTGGCCTTTCCATCGCCAAGCCGGGTGGAGACCCGAATGCCGGGTTTAATATCCGACTGAGAGGACTCTCGACCTTTGGTGCTAACACCTCTCCCTTAATTATCGTGGACGGTGTACCCGGAGTAAGTCTAGAAACGCTCGACCCTCAGGACATCGCCTCTATTAATGTATTA
>JALVDO010000275.1 GCA_027008975.1 Saprospiraceae bacterium
ACTTCTGAGTATCGTGGTGGGCATTCTATCCGGCTTGGCAGCCGTGACAATAAAGAATTCTGTCCATATTATACAGGAATTTTTGACGCATGGTTTTGCAAAAGATTACCATAGTTACTATTTCTTCATCTATCCATTTATTGGCTTATCACTTACTTACCTTTTCATTAAATACATTGGCCGGCGTGGCGATGTCATCAGGGGAATACCGGGCGTCCTTTGGGCAATCAAAAAGAAAAACAGCCTCATTCGGCTCTCCAATACGATTACGACCATGATAGCAAGTATCCTCACGGTCGGCTTTGGTGGTTCAGTAGGGCTCGAAGGACCGACGGTCTCAACCAATAGTGCCATGGCTTCCTATCTCGGGCGCAAACTCGGACTTGATTACAAAACGGTGACCCTGCTAATTGGCTGTGCAGCCACCGGCTCAATGGCGGGTATTTTCAATGCTCCTATTGCTGCCTTGGTTTTTGTGTTGGAGGTCTTTATGTTTGATTTGACGACAACTTCCATGATTCCCTTTCTGGCGGCATCTATTTCAGGAGCTGTTACCTCACGATTTATGTTGGGAGATAATGTGCTGTTTAGCGTCACGCTTACCGAGAAGTTTCTATTGGCAGATATTCCTTTTCATATCCTATTGGGGATGATAACAGGATTAATTTCGGTCTATTTCAATCGGGTGATTTATTATTTTGATTTGTTCTTTAAACGTTATCCAAAAAGAATACACCGACTTTTGATTGCGAGTTTTGCTTTAGGCGTTTTAATATTTTTGATTCCGCCACTCTATGGTGAAGGTTTTGCAGTCATCAATTCCTTACTAAAAGGTGTTATTGAACCCATCTTTCAAAATAGTTTCATCTACGAATACCGGACGAATACGCTGGTTTTGATTGTGCTGTTGCTATTTATGGTATTTTTCAAAGCCATCGCAACAACATTGACTATGAATGCGGGGGGGGTACAAGGGGTGTTTGCTCCCTCGCTATTTCTAGGAGCAACGACGGGTTTCATTTTCTCAAAGGCCATCAATTATTTTAATATCGCCGTTTTATCAGAGAAGAATTTCACGCTAGTGGGAATGGCGGGATTAATTGCAGGAGTACTACACGCGCCACTAACTTCGCTCTTCCTAATAGCAGAAATCACAAAAGGCTATGATTTGATTATTCCGTTAATGATTATCGCTTCCATATCCTATCTGACAACCAAGTATTTTGTCAAGGAATCTATTTTTGCGATGAAGCTGGCACAAAGAGGTGAGATACTCACACATCATAAAGATAAAAATGTGCTGACGATGATGAACCTGAAGGACGAAATAGAGACCGATTTTTTTACAGTCGATCCAGACGGAAACCTCGGTGATTTGATAAAGGTCGTTGCCAAATCACATCGGAATATTTACCCGGTCGTCACCACAGATGGATTTTTCGTCGGTGTAATTACATTAGACGAAGTAAGAGAAATTATGTTCAAAACCGAACTTTACGATAAGATAAAAGTAGAAGATTTGATGTTTTACCCCAAAGAGTCGGTCGCCCCGAATGAGAATCTGGAAAGCGTCATGGAAAAATTCAATGAGACCAATTACTGGAATCTTCCCGTTTTAGAAAATGGCCAATACATAGGGTTTATCTCCAAATCAAAACTTTTTAATGCTTATCGCGAAAAATTGCTTTACTTTTCGGAAGAATAAGAAGTTATTTTAGTAACTTTGTATGAAACTTAGAAAGAATTGTTCTTATCCTAAGATCTCCTTATTTTATAATCAAAAAAGAATTTCCTATGAAAAAAACCATTAACCAAACCGTTTTATTTTCATTATTTGTTTTTTTATCTTTCTCTCTTCATGCCCAATTCCAATGGGAAATGGGTACTTTCGTGGGTGTCTCCAACTATCAGGGAGACTTTGTAGAGAGCAACACGCCGCTTTTCAAAGAGTCAAACTTTGCCTTCGGCATTTTAGGGCGCTACAATCTGAATTATGAGTGGGCTGTCAGGGGTGGCATTGTCGTCGGCAAGATTACCGGGCGCGACCTGAATTTTTCAGATCCTCAACTCAAAACCCGTGGTGGCAGCTTCTCAAACGTATTAAAGGAGTTGTCCGTATCAATGGTGTGGGAACCGCTCGGAAAAAAAAGGTATTTCTCTAAGGCAGGGGGGTTCAAAAAACTAATTTCTCCCTATGGGTTTGCCGGAGTTGGGCTGCTCTCGATGAATCCCAAGGTGATGTTTACAGAAGAAGGAGCGGCAGCAAGAGCAGAGCGCATCAAGCAGGACGAAAATGCCAAGTACTTCAACACCCGTATTACGGTTCCTTTTGGAGCAGGAGTCAGAGTTGATTTATCTGAGAATTGGAGCCTGAGTGTAGAAGTCGGAATGCGCTACGCTTTCACGGACTACCTCGACGGTACAAGCATCGCCGCCGGTGCAGGAGCTAAAGACTGGTACAATTTTTCAGGATTAACGGTATTCCACCGCCTCCCAAACACCCGTACCACTTTTGCCACAAGGGTAAAGAAGAAGAAAAAGAAAAAAGCAGCTGTGAAAAAGGACGAAGAGGGATAGATATTGACTTTAACAAAATTTTAATATTGCAAATCAGTCCTTTTTAAGATGTTTGACCGATATTGCCGGAGATTTATTTTCTTTAATTTCAAAAAATATTCTTATGGAAAAAATTCGACAATTATCGACCTATGTTGCCTTCGCCTTAGCAATACTTATTTTGGGGGAATCCTGTGCGAGTAGCACCAACATTTTTACAGAACCCAAAGGGGCGGATGTCTATCTGAATGGTATCAGAGTGGGTAAGACCCCTTATACCATGACAGATACCAAAATCGTTGGATCGATAACTCAACTCACCCTCAAAAAAGAAGGGTACGAAGATATGAATGTTACCATCGCGAGAAACGAAGAGTTGGATGTCGGTGCCTTGATAGGGGGCATCCTTGTGCTGATTCCATTCCTTTGGATACAGAAGTATAGCCCTGTCCACCAGTACACCCTAACACCGCTTGGTGGAACGACACCACTGGATGCGCCGAAGAGAAGGGCAACCCCCGTTCCAACCACCACTTCCGGCTCTAAAGCAGATCGACTCAGAGAATTGAAGCAGTTGCTGGATGAAGGATTGATTACCAAGGAGGACTACGAAAAGGCGAAAGCTAAAATTTTAGAAGAGAACTAAGTAGTAAAAACAGGGGCAAATTATTTTGCCCCTGTTTTTTTATCAAAATCGTTAATATGCACAACATCTTAATCCTGGGTAGTGGCGGACGCGAGCATGCTTTCGCCTGGAAATTAAAACAAAGCCAACATTGCTCCAAGCTATACATCGCTCCCGGTAATGCGGGAACTGCACAGTTAGGAAAAAACGTATCCATTGCCGTCGATGATTTCGCCTCAATACGAACATTCCTCATGGAAAGAGATATCACCATGTTGGTCGTCGGTCCGGAAGTACCACTGGTCAAAGGAATTTATGATTTTGTAAAAAACGATAAACAGTTGCAACACATCATTGTCGTAGGACCTTCTGCGGAAGGTGCCAAACTGGAAGGAAGCAAGGCTTATGCCAAAGCATTCATGGAAGAAAACAACATTCCGACCGCTGCCTATCTCGAAGTCACCAGTCAGAATATTG
>JALVDO010000276.1 GCA_027008975.1 Saprospiraceae bacterium
ATAAAGGGGCGTAGCCCTGACATCTGTTTATTGTTCCTTTCTAAAAGATATATAGGATGGTAATCCTACACACGCACCCGTATCTATACCTCCATTCGTAGTAAGTAGTTACGAAAATTGTATCTTACGTCATAGGTGTTTAATGATTCGACAACGCTTCGCTGTCTTTTCTTGGCGGTTGAAACCGCCACTATTAAAAAACGACAAAATGAAATGCACCCGTATTGAGAACTTACAATTATCTTGACTGAATAAATGAGAATTATTTTTATGAGAAAGCCCTGTTTGCCTATACCCATGAGACAAAAAGTTAGAATACCTTTGCTTCATAGCATATTATCGATGTCGAGTAACCGCAATAATTCCTTGTTGAATTCGGACGTATTTTTCAATTTACTAAAAAAAGCCATATCAAAGGACTCTACTTCTTCGACAGCTTTGCCAAGCACTTTCATCCCCAAATCAGTCAATTCTACCAGCTTAGCACGGGTATCTGTTTGGTGTTCCTTTCTAGTAAGCAACCCCTTTTTCTCCAAAGTCCGAAGGATATTGGAAGTCATCATCACATCGACCTTAGCGTGGCGTGCAATGGCAGTTTGGGAGACAAGTTGCTCCTTTAAATCAAGCCAATAGGCATTTGCCAAAATCACAAACTGAGTATGTGTAAGATCAAGGTCAATTAGTTGTTTCCTGACTTCTCGCTGCCATAAATTGTGAACCTGCCACAACAAAAAACCAGTTGAATCACTAGATTTTTCATAATGAAATGGATTTTTCTTTTTTGCCATAAATCGTATTGGTTTATGATTGTTTTAGCTTCACCGAAAAAATGGATTACTTCTGTAAAAACATATCCAATTCCTTCTTTTGTCGCAAATGGTGGCGAAAGTGCATCTCAATTAACTTATACCACTCTTCGGCATTGAGAAAGGCTAGCCCGGGATGAGCTGTCTTACCACTTGCAGTTGCATTTTGGATAGTTGCAAGTGCATTTTTAGTTCGCTCCCGACACTTTTTCAATCCTTCCGCGATGGCATCTTTACTTTCAGGCTGCTTTGGAGTATAGGCATCGGAAGGCGGCACCTTTATCTTTATCGGTGGCATTTTCCCTAATATGTGGTAAGTGATAAAACCTTTGAAGTTTTTCTTTTTATTTTTGTTCTCGTCGGATGCAATGCAGGCTTCAATCTGCTTCAAGTGAAAACTCAAAGTAGCAGAAATCAGGTGATTGTACAACTGTCCCATCGACCATTTTTCGTCGCTTGGCTTTTTTAGCAATTCCTGCATGGTGTAATTATCCAATTCATTTTCCCAAATGGTTATTACCTCCTCGAATTTTCTTAATGTTTGTTCGTTATTCATGATTAAGTATTTTTAATAAGTGCAAATATAATATATACACTTATTAAATGCAAATTTTTAATAAAAAAGGTGATTGAGGTTGCCTATTCACCTTTTTCGCTAATACCCCTTCACATCATCGTCGGGATTACGAGGATCACCGGCGCCACTTAGGGTTCCATCCGGATTAACTAATATCGCTTTCACCACTGCCATCCGATTGACCTCCTTAAAATGATGTCCCATTTTCTTTAGTTTTTCCAATGTTTTGGCATCAAAGGCATCGGGCTCATACATAACCACATCAGGAAGCCATTGGTGGTGGAATCGTTTAGCCTTGACTGCCTCTTCGATGGACATATCAAATGCTGCGACATTGATAAACACCTGAAAGACGCCGGTAATAATGGTAGATCCTCCAGGTGAACCCAAGACCATAAACAACTTACCATCTTTCTCAAAAATGGTTGGCGTCATGGAACTCAACATCCTCTTGCCGGGCTGAATAGCATTGGCTTCATTACCTACTAATCCGAATTGATTGGGAACGCCGGGCTTGGCACTAAAGTCATCCATTTCGTTATTGAGGAAAAATCCCGCTCCATCTACAATCACTTTACTACCAAAATTGGAATTCAAAGTGGTCGTCACTGCAGCTGCATTTCCCTGTGCGTCAACAATAGAGATGTGGGTTGTCTCAAAACTCTCCAAGCCGACATTAAAGCTACCCGGATGAATGGAGGAACTCAGTGTTGCCGTGTCAGGAGAAAAGTCACTCATCCTGCCGACGATGTATTGTTTGTCCAGTAAAGAGTCCAAAGGCACCGGATAAAAATCGGCATCTCCGAGGAAAGTTGCTCTGTCAGCATAGACACGCCGCTCAGCTTCCACCATCAAGTGCGTGGATTTTACGCGGTGAAAGCCCCATTGCTCAATGGGATATTCTTCGATAATCCCAAGTAATTGAGCTAGCGCAACTCCCCCACTAGAAGGAGGGGGCATTGAAATCATTTTATAATTTTTATAGCGAGCCGTGATAGGTTCCCTCCATTTTGCATCGTAATCCAACAAATCCTGTTTAGTAAAAATACCATTACCACTTCCCACTTCTTTTATTATTTTATCCGCCGTTATTCCATCGTAAAAGCCTGCTTCTCCTTTGTCTCGAATTAGCCGCAAAGTCTGCGCCAGTTCTTTTTGCACAAGCAAATCACCCGCTTTCCAATTGTCTTTTATGAACACACAGCTAGGATCATTGACCTTTTTGAAGTCTTCCTGAAAACGATTCAAGCGCTTCGCCTCTCGTTCTGTTATTTGGAAGCCATTTTCCGCAAAGTCAATTGCCGGCTGAATCAGCCGCTTGAAATCAAGTTTACCGAAGCGAGCGTGCTCCTTAAAGAGCCCATCAACCGTACCCGGAACACCAACTGCCAGATGCCCAAAGGTACTCAGACCGGGAACGACATTTCCAAGGCTATCCAAGTACATATCTTTATCTGCTTTTTGAGGAGCTTTTTCACGAAAATCAAGGGCGGCAATTGTCCCATCACTTCCTCTATAAACTAAAAACCCGCCTCCGCCAATATTCCCCGCCCGTGGGTATACAACGGCTATTGCCAGTTGTACAGCGACCATAGCATCAATCGCTGTGCCCCCATCTTTGAGTACGTCAATTCCGACCTGAGTAGCGAGAGGATGAGGTGCAACAACCATCGCTTTAGATGTAGTTGCCGATTGGTGAATATCGTAAATTTTGTTGGCAATATGGTGATTACAGGAGAGAGCAAAACAGAATGAAAGAAGGCTTAAAAAAGCGATGAGTTTAATTTTTGGCACGATACTTGTTTTAAGTTAAATATAAGATTATAAACGCAAGATAAATATTTTTTAATTACCGATTACAATTTGTTAAAAAATAGAAATTGAAACACTAAAAAAATTGAAGAAAGAGCCGTGCAGCCTGATGGGTATCGACAAAGAAAATCAGGTGGGGCCTGATGAATTAGATGGATTGGGTTGCACTTTTTTTCTTCGCTTCTCTGCAAAAATGACCAGAGTTGCCGATGTCAAAATTGTCCACCTTTTGATTTATTTTTGACTCGCCATAATACCGATTTCCGAATTGCTGAAAACGGTATTATTTACTGGCTTATATTCAAGGTGTCGCCCGATTTTCGGGTGGCACTTTTTTATTTGTAATTACAAATCATCAAAATCAATTTCAACAACTGAGGATTTGGGCCGAGCCTGACACGTTAGAATATAACCATGTTTGATTTCGTCCTCATCCAGCGCTTCGGAGGAATCCATTGATACA
>JALVDO010000277.1 GCA_027008975.1 Saprospiraceae bacterium
CAGTCCGATTACGCTAACCGGATTGTCACCGGATACTGAGTATGAAGTTTACGTGCGTACCTATTGTGATGCATCCGCCAATTTTTCTTCCAACTCCTGTCCTTTGCTTTTTCATACGGATTGTCAGCCACCTGATATTACATTGTTAACGGATTTTGATACCTTGAATACCTGCTCTGCCAATTGTGCGCTCTCCTGTCCGATTGAAGGTATTTGGGAAAATGGGATGGTAGATTCCACCGATTGGCGCGTTTTTACGGGGATGACTCCAACCCCCGGCACGGGGCCTACGGGAGATTATGATGGTACGGGCAATTATGTTTACTTTGAAACTTCCGGTTGTGTTGATGCCGAGGCGCAATTGCTATCCAAGTGTATCCTGTTGGATAAAATGGGAACGGATACTTGTAATTTGTCTTTTGCGTATCACATGAAAGGGCTGAATATGGGAACACTTCGATTGGACGTGACCAATGATGGTGGCAGCAATTGGCACACGCTTTGGCAAAAAGAGGGTAATCAGGGGGCAGGATGGAAAGATGTTTTTATAGGGTTGGGTGACTATCCGGATGGGGCAATTTTGCAGTTTCGATTTGTTGGGCTGTACGGGAATGGCTCTTCCGGAGATATGGCATTGGATAATATTGCCTTTCATGGTTCGATTTTGGCGCCATCAGCTACTACGCGATTTTACCTCGATAATGATGGGGATGGATATGGGCAGACGGATGCTTTTCTGAACCTTTGCAGTGCCGTCCCTCCAATGGGGTATGCCGCTCTTCCGGGGGACTGCGACGATGATAACGACATGGTTAATCCCGGGATGCCAGAGATTCCGTGTGATGGTTTGGATAATAATTGCAATGACGATATTGTAAATGACGATCCGTTTTTACCGGGGGTTTACAATGGGGTATCAGACACAATTTGTAATGGGGAGATTGTTTTACTTTCTGCCACTCCGGACGACGGCAATATTATTTTATGGTATAATGACAACACCTCTTCAGGAGGGATTATTGGCTTTGGGAATAGTTTTTCTCCTTTTGTGACTGATAATGATACTGCTTTTCCCATGGTTGATACTTTCTATGTTGGTCAGACAAAGAATTTTGAATGCTTTTCAGATACTTTGGTTCCCGTTTTTGTCGTAGTGAATCCAACCCCTTCGATTGTCATTTCAGATATTCCTAATCCATGTGTGGGGGATGTGGTTAATTTGGGAGATATTGATTTTATGGATACCCACTTTACGGGCGCGGCCATTTCGTTTTATGAAGCACTACCTTTTGGTGAAGAAACACTAATCAATCCGCCAATTGTGGAGCTTGATTTTAGCCGGTCGTTTTACTATTTGGCAACATCCCCTTCGGGCTGTGAGGAAGAGGGAATTTTCTCTGTTTTTGTCAAGCCTGAGCCTCAGATTGATTTTATGCCAGGCGATTCTTTTTCGATATGCGTTGATGCGCTGGATACATTATATGCTCAGGGAAGTGGCACGCTGGCACCTTATTCCTATCTTTGGAGCAATGGTAGTACTCAGCCAAATATTCCCATAACAGGGCAGCCAAGCGAGGGATTAATTGAGACCTATTATGTTACTGTGACGGATGGTTCTAATTGTGTGGCAATGGATTCTGTACAGATCGAAACGAGTAACAGTATAGATTCTGTCAGAGTCTTTACGACAAATGTCGCGGATTGTAACGGAACGGATGGCATAATACAGGTGATTCCTTTAAATGGCTTAGCTCCTTTTTCCTATGATTGGATGGGGAGTAACGGTCTTAGTGGGAGCGGGGCAGGCGTATTGGATACCATCAAAATAAATAACTTACAGGAAGGAGTCTATGATGTAACTATTTACGACAGTTCGCAAAACGGTTGTGAATTTCGCTTGGTCAATGTCATTTTACAGGGACCAAACGCTGTTATTGAGCCTCCCGTCATTCATCCGGTATCCTGCTCAGGTGGACAGGATGGAGAAATTTGTGTCAATGTGATAGGTACGGCTTCGTACCATTGGAATACCGGCGCTGATACTCCGTGCATAAGCGGTGTTGGGGCAGGTGTTTACAGTCTGACAATTACCGGTGGCGATTGTGAAACGATTTTGTCCAATATTCTTGTCGATGAGCCCGAAGCTATTATCGGGGTTTATAAACAGACGGCTCCTTCCTGTGGTAATGCGAGCGACGGTGCACTGGAGGTGACCATTTACGGTGGTACGCCACCATACCAGTTTCTATGGGAGGATGGTAGTCACAATCCGGAGCTGTCTAATGTGGCTGTGGGCAACTATGGGCTGACGGTCGTTGACTTTTTTGGTTGTGAATGGGTGGATACCGTTGAGTTATTAGGGCCGTCCCCATTGAGCGTATCGGAATTAATCTTACAGCCCATATCTTGTTTTGATGAAAATGATGGTTTGGTACATGTAGAAGGGAGCGGTGGTACGCCTCCGTATTCTTACCTTTGGAATACAGGTTCTACCATTCCATTTATTCAGAATATTTCTACAAATACACATCTGACGGTGACGGTTACAGATGCCAAAGACTGTATGGCAACCAAGTCTTATGATTTTCAGAATCCACTGCCGGTGTTTCCATTACTTCTGGGGAAGCACGATCCTGTTTGTGAGGGGGATTTAACGGGGTATTTGGATTTGGGTGCAGAAGGAGGCACACCTCCTTATCAATTCATTGTCAATGGGGAATTAATTCCCGGGCATTTGATTACCAATCTTGGCGTGGGTGATTATCGTGTTGTTGTACAGGATGCCAGAGGGTGTCTTAGTGAAGAGGAGGTCTTTACTTTGGATGCTATCTCATCCATTGATTTAATTCTTGATGTGGTAAATCCGCCTTGTACCGGTGTGGAATCGGGCAGTATTCAGGTGGGGGTACTTGGTACACCTCCTTTTGTTTATGAATGGGAGCACACAGCAATTGATACGGACTTTGTTGAGAATCTGGGGGTAGGAACTTATCAACTACGGGTAACCGATCGGGATGGATGCATATTGGATACGACCATTGTTTTGGATGCGCCTCAGGTGTTTGAGCCCACTTTTTTGACCATAGATCCAAGTTGTTATGGAGTTGATGATGGAATAATTAGCGTGGCGTACAGTCAGCAGGGAACGCCGCCATTTTTATACGAATGGAGTGACGGAACTACAGGGATGCCGCGTTCATTGTTAATGCCTGACACCTATGTCGTGACAATAACGGATGTTTTTGGGTGTGAATACATATCCGATACAATGACATTGGAATATCCTGATTTGTTGAGTTTGGATGTTGTCGAAGTAGGTAATTTGGTATGCAAAGGAGATTCGTCCGGTTTTATTGAGGCAAATGTTATCGGTGGTACTCCACCTTATGAGATTAACTGGTTAGGGTATAATACGACGAATGCCAGCCTTTTTGATTTACCGGAAGGTAGTTATGAATTGGTTGTGACCGATGCGCATGGCTGTCCTATTGATACAGTCTTTCAAATTGATGCGCCACCTCCATTGGTTGCAGATACGGCTTGGTTGGGGATGGAGTACTGTCGTTCTTTATTGGAGGATACGCTCGTTGCGGTGGTAAGTGGAGGACAGCCTCCGTATCAATACCTGTGGAGCAATGGCAATGA
>JALVDO010000278.1 GCA_027008975.1 Saprospiraceae bacterium
TCCATGCTGTGGATGCTGTTGACGAGAGGCTCCAGGTAAGACATCAGGTAGTCGGTTCGTGCAATGGCACTTACCAGTAAAACGTCCCAATCTGTTTGCAAGTTGGTAGAATAGGCTGGGTTGATAATGTATTGAGGTTGGTAATACTTGTAATAAGAAAAGAACAACTGCTGGTGAGGGAGGGGATTGATTTCCTGCCTGAAAGCAGTTCTGTCTGCTTCCGTAATATTAGCAGGACATTTGCTGACGATAATGATGTCTGCCCGTTGATATGCGGAGCGCCATTCTCTCAGGCGTCCCGAGGGTAATAAATAATCTTTTGTGAAAGGATGGTCGTATTCAGTGAGCAAAATATTTTTACCCGGCTTGACTGAGCGGTGCTGAAAGGCATCGTCCAATAGAATAACTTCCGTATTGGGGTTTCTCATTTTGAGGTTGGGGATGGCAAAAGCTCTGTTTTCCGCAACGGCAACTGTGATATCCGGAAATTTTTTCTTGAATTGCAACGGCTCATCTCCGACTTGTTCTGCAGTCATGTTTTTTTGGACTTCTATAAATCCCCGGGTTTTTCGCTTATAACCCCGGGATAAGGTGGCAATATACACATGAGCTCTTAGCAATCGGATGAGGTATTCAATATGTGGTGTTTTCCCCGCTCCACCAACGGACAAATTCCCCACGGATATGACCGGAATACTAAAACTGAGAGACTTTAAAAGTCCTGTTTTGTAAAAAAAATTCCGAAGACTGACACCTGCTCCATACAATAGAGAAACGGGTGCTAATAATAATTTTACTAAGTAAGTCTGAATCATACTAACAATGGAAACAGCCAAGTTGGGAAATGGTTTTACGGACACAATACTCTATTTGTTTTCCGTAATTGTTCAGGTGCCCACTATTTTTCTCTATTCGTCAAACAATTATACATTTTCCCCGTATAAGCAACCATTGTCCGAAAGGAAGGGAATAGAATTGGTCATCTATCTGACCAATTCACGGGATTTTGCAGCAAAATCACCGGAAACCTGACTTTTAAAAAAAACTCGTTTCCCTTATCAGTAAAAAAAAATTACTTTTGTGTTGCAAACAAATCACTCTAATTTCCAAAAGTCTCCCTTTTATAACCTAAAAAATGAAAGTCTTTTGTCGAATGATTGACAAGGACTGGATATTATTTTTTTAATAAATAAAAATTAATTAACATTGCACACATTTTGCATGAGCAATCTGCTCTAACTGTGGTCTCATGCTAATACAGAAATATAAAAACAGATGTTTATGGTACGTAATTTACTTTTATTTTTTTCATTTATGATAATAGCCACCGCGGCTATAGGTCAGACTTCCATTGAAGGAAAGGTGACCGATAGTAAGAGCGGAGATCCTGTATCTTTTGCCAATGTCGCAATATACAAAGGAGGGAACCTCGTTACCGGAGTTCAAACGGACTTGGACGGTAACTATAGTTTTACCAATATTGACCCGGCTACTTATGACCTAGAAGTTAGTTTTCTTGGGTATGCCACTTCTAAGATTACAGGAATTCGGGTACTTGCCGGAGCATCCACAAAACTCAATGTCGAAATGCAGGAAGAGGGACTTGTACTCGAGGAGGTTGTCGTAAAAGCTTATAAAGTACCTTTGATGAAGGCGGACGAAACCACACAGGGGAAGACGTTGACCTCGGAGGAGATTAGAAATTTACCAACCAGAAGTATCAATGGTATTGCATCGAATGCCGCCGGTGCTGCTTCGACGGATGAGGGGGATGCGATTGCCATCCGTGGTTCGCGAACGTCTTCTACTGTATATATGGTTGATGGTGTCCGGGTAACAGGTAGTATGATTCCGGAGTCTGAAATCGAACAGATGCAGGTTATCACGGGAGGTATCGAAGCTAAGTATGGTGATGTTACCGGAGGTGTTATCTCCATTACCACAAAGGGTCCTTCAAAAAAATTCTCGGGGGGAGTCGAAGCGGAATCTTCCAAGTTCTTAGATCCTTTTGATAATAATCTGGTGGGATTTAACCTGAGTGGTCCAATACTTAAAAACAAAGATAAAACTAATTCTATTTTAGGATTTAGATTGTCAGGCCGTTACTCGTATCGGAAAGACGACGACCCCAACGCTATTCCCGTTTATCGAATCAAAGATTCAAAGTTGGCGGAAATAGAGGCTAACCCCGTCATTGAAATTGGAGGAGACCCCTTGGTCGCTGCTGATTTTTTGACGAATGATGATGTTAATGCCATGGATTATCAACCTTACGAGAGCAATACCCGTTATTCTGCGGTAGGCAAGATTGATGCCCGATTGAGTGATGCGGTTGATATGACGTTATCCGGCTCCTACATTACCTCCAAAAATCAATTTACTCCAAATGAAAATAGCCGGACAAGGGCTAACTGGAGGCTATTAAATGCTCATAACAATCCTTTTGAGAATAAGACCGATTACCGCGTAAATTTCCGTTTTCGCCACCGCCTAGGAGGGGGCGTTGACAATGCAGCCGCAGAAGAAGAAAAGGGTAGTGCCTCTGTTATTCAAAATGTATCCTATAGCCTACAGGGGGGAATTGAAAAAAATCTCAGCGATTTGACCGACCCGCGCCATGGTTTTAACTACTTCGACTATGGGTATATAGGCAAGGTCGATTATGAGTGGGTGCCGTCTATTGCCATTTCTATAGACACTACCGGTACTTTCCAGTATCAGAATGTCGATTACAGACAAGTGCTGAGAGGTTATCATAGAGGGGATGCCAATCCGGTGCTGGCAAACTATAACAATTATTTGGAAATACCGGAAGATGATCAGTTGAACGGTAGTATAGGAAGTTACGTATTTAGCGGTCAGAATAGCGGAGATTTATTCAACTTGACTGATTTTGTCGCCTATAATGGCACAGTTAGTACTGTCTTCAGGAATTCATGGGACTTCCATACTAATGTCGGAACGGTATATAATTTGGCACGTAAGAGGGATGATGATATTTACACTTTTAATGCTAGTGCCAATTTTGATATTGTCCCCGGAAGCTCAGACAAAGGGAGGCACAGTATAGAGTTGGGCGTTACCTATGAGCAACGCACGATAAGAAGGTATAGTGTGTTTCCGAGAGACCTATGGACGGTAGCCCGTGCTAAGGCAAATGAGCATATTCAGGGTATTCCTTTTGATGATGATGGTAATCCGACTACTAATGAAGTCGGAAGTGTCGTTGTTCAGGATATTGGGACAGGATTGGATGTTGAGGTACCCATATACGGGTTGTCTATTTCCGAAAATGCAGACAATACTTTTTACAAAAAAGTGAGGGCAGCCAACGGGGTCGATCTTGATCAGTTTATCAATATAGATGGATTGGATCCAAGTCAGATGTCATTGGATATGTTTTCCGCCAAGGAATTGAATGATGAAGGGCTTCTAGATTATTATGGATACGATTATTTGGGCAATAATTTTGACGGGACTTTTAATGATTTCTTTACGGCAAAGGATGCCGACGGAATCCGTACTTTCCCCGTTGCTCCCAACAGACCTATTTACACATCAGCTTACATCCAGGATAAATTTAAATACAAAGATATTATCTTCCGTGTTGGAGTGCGATTGGATCGTTACGACGCCAACACAAAGGTGTTGAAAGATAAGTATTCTTTATACGAGATAATGGGAGCTGATGAGTTTCACTCTACTACCGGTATAGGTACAAAGCCCGGCAACATCGGTGCAGATTATAAGGTGTATCTGGAGGGGAAAGAAGCTAGTTCTCCGGTGAAAGCCTATCGAAATGGCGATCAATGGTATCGAGCAAACGGTGCACCGGTTAACAGTCCTTCGGAGATTTTTTCCGCAGGTTTGGTCAATCCAAAATACAAAGACCCAAGGGCGGCAGAAGATGCTAACTTTATCAAGAGCAGAGACTATGACCCAAATGTCTCGTTTAAGGATTATGAGGTGCAGGTGAATGTGATGCCGCGTTTGGCCTTCTCATTCCCCATTGGCGTAGACGAAGAAGGCGAAGCAACAGCTAACTTCTTTGCTCACTACGATATATTAGTGGAGCGTCCATCTTCTAATACGATTGCGACGGCGAGGGATTATTTCTACTTTATCGACGAAGCTAGTCAGTTGAAGAACAATCCGGATTTGAAGCCATCACGAACGGTGGATTATGAAGTTGGCTTCCAGCAGAAGCTAAACGAATCTTCGGCTATAAAAATATCAGCTTACTACAAGGAGTTGAGGGATATGATTCAACGTCGAACTATCTTCCCCGTGCCGGATATTACGTCTTACGATACTTATGATAATTTGGACTTCGGTACCATCAAGGGTTTTTCCTTCGCATATGATTTGAGAAGAACTCGCAATTTGATGATTAACGCCAACTACACTTTACAGTTTGCGGACGGAACCGGTTCTGATGCCAACTCTTCAGGAGGTATTTCCAGTAGAGGGGTTATTCGTAATCTTTCTCCATTGAGTCTTGATGAAAGACACCGTTTTGTATTGGCATTGGATTATCGTTTCCCATCGAAGGGTTATACCGGTCCCGAATTGTTCGGTGTTCCTATTTTTGCCAATATGGGTTTCAATCTTCAGGCGATTGGTGTTTCCGGAAGACCATATACTGCGAATATAACGCCATTGGTACTGGATGGATCTCAGATAAAAGGGGCAATCAACGGAGCGAGAAAGCCATTTAACTATACGTTGAATTTCAGAGTTGACAAAACAGTAAATATTGGTAAGAACAATAGCTTTAATGTCTATTTGAGGATATCTAATCTGTTGGATACTAAAAATGTGATTAGTGTTTATCCTGCAACCGGATCACCTGAGGATGACGGGTTTTTGTCTTCTCCCCGCGGAGCGGATGCCATTGAGGCGGTGCGGCAGTCTAAATTGCCGGTTGAAGCTTATCTCGCATCTTATCAGTGGAGAAGAGCCAATCCAAACTTTTATAGCTTGCCAAGAAGAATATTCCTTGGTGCAAGTTTCAACTTTTAATCGTTGATTCGGAATCGACTTGTATAAAATTAAAATAAATGAATTATTCAGAAAAAATAAAGAGCGCTATGGTTTCTAAAAAAATGGGATTGCTGGTTTTTATAGCTATGTGCTGGGTAGGAGTGGCTTCGGCTCACATCAATCCCAATATGCATAAAAACCCAAATAACCCAAACAATAATGACAATCACCAAACGACAGTTAACTTTAGGGAAAACTGTAATAGTGCTGTCGCACAAACCGATCAGGCAATCAATAACGTAAGAGCAAGATTGACAACCGGTGGCGACGTTTGGTGGAATGGAGATAGAGGTAGCTATGTGGTGCCCAAGGTGGAACCCGGTGTGCCGGAGGTGTCTTCTATCTTTTCCGGAGCTGTTTGGTTAGGCGGAAAGGACGATGGTGATAATCTTAAAGTTGCTGCTCAGACCTATGGTCGTAGTCAGGGTAATTTTGACTTCTGGCCGGGTCCACTGGTCGAGTCCGGAGCAGATCAGGGGACAACAGATGACGTCACTTGTAAAAACTGGGATAGATTCTTCAGAGTCCGAGCAGACGAGATTAATCAATTCAGGGCAGCCTGGAGAGCAGCAGAAAAGAATGGGGAAGTACTTGAGCCAGGTAGCATCCCTCTGAATATTAGGGGGTGGCCTGCTACAGGAAATCCATACTTCGTAGATATTTACAATTTTGAGTTGCCACTGACAGAGCAGGGGTTGGCAGGCTTCCACGACGAGGATGGCGATGGTTTATACGATCCTGTCAAAGGAGATTTTCCCGTTATCCAGATTCGAGGCTGTGAGGAGTCTAAAGGATTTCCGCCGCAGTATGGTGACGAAATGATATTTTGGATATACAACGATGCAGGTAATACACACGCTGAGTCCAATGGGGATAAGATTAATATGGAGGTGCAGGTACAAGCTTTTTCGTATTCTACGAACGATGAGATTAACAATATGACCTTCCAACGATATAAATTGATTAACCGCGCCATTGAGTCTATTCACGATACCTACTTTGCAATGTGGGTGGATCCGGACTTAGGATGTCACTCTGATGATTACATTGGTAGTGATATTCCTAGAAGTTTGGCTTATGTCTATAATGAAGATGCAACGGATGGTGAATCAGGAGGTTGTACTTGTGGAGATGTGAATACTTATTGTGATGAAGTTCCGATTCTCGGTATCGACTATTTTAGAGGTCCATTGGACGAATTTGGTGCAGAACTCGGTATGTCTTCTTTTACTTACTATAATAATGGTAGTGTAGGAAATCCTCCACAGGGAACAACTGACCCCGACAATGCGCAACAATATTACAATTACATGTCCGGTTTTTGGAAGGATGGCTCTCCCTTCCAATTTGGTGGTGATGCCTATCAGGAGGGTACCGATCCAATTGCCTATGCATTTGTTGACCCGCCAAACGACGATGCCGGCTGGTCAATGTGTACAGCCGATTTGCCTTTTGGTGATCGTCGTACGGTACAGGCGTCGGGACCATTCAGGTTGGACCCCGGTGCTGTTAATGAGCTGATCATTGGGGTAGTCTGGGTACCTAATCAAAGTTACCCCTGTCCTAGTATTAGTAAATTACAAGAGGCCGATGATATCGCGCAGAAATTGTTTGATGAATGTTTCAAGATTCCAAACGGACCGGATGCTCCGGATGTTGACTTTATTGAATTAGACCAAGAGGTGATTGCGGTTTTCACGAATGGTGAAAGCATTGATATTCACAATAATTTTGAAGAGCAATTTGAAGAGACCGGATTGCGTATTCCTTCAGGAGAACCTGACAGTTTATACCGTTTTGAGGGGTATCAATTATTCCAATTGAGCAATGCTAACGTTGGTCTGACTCCGGAGAACAGAGAGGATCCATCTAAGGTCAGATTGGTCTATCAAGTGGATATTAAGAATGGAATTGCCAAGATCTTTAATTGGAAGTCATTGGCAGATGAGGATAAGCCCGTGCCGGAAGAATTTTCTGTTCCGGTAGAACAGGTCAATGGAGCTGATGAAGGTGTCAGCCATACTTTTAGAATAGTGGAAGATCAGTTTGCAGACGGCGATCGAAGATTGATTAATCACAAGAAATATTACTTTGTAGCCGTAGCTTATGCTTATAACAACTATGAGGAGTTTGACCCAATCACGCAGGAAGGCCAGAAAGAGCCCTATTTGGAAGGGCGTAGAAATATAGGACCGAATGGTGACGGCAAACCTTATACCGTTATTCCACGACCCATTACGGATAAAATCCTAAACGCGGAATATGGTGATGGTGCTGTTATTACAAGACGGGATGGACGGGGTACCGGTCGCAATTTCCTCGATTTATCCGATGAGACACGTAAGGAAATCGAGAGTGGTTTTGCTTCAGGAACGTCTGTAGACGTGTTGACGTACAAGCCCGGGCAAGGCCCGATTGATGTATTGATATATAACCCTCTTGATGCGAAGGATGGCGAATTTAGCCTGCGCTTCACCGATGAGTTACCTGATAATGATCAATTGGACGATGAGGTTAATTGGGCTATTACCAGTATTTCAGATCCGTCGGCAGACCCGATTGTATCCGAGAGACCTATCGATGTACTGAACCAGCAGATTGTCCCCGAATATGGGTACTCTGTCGCGATTGGTCAGGTGGCTGATGTAGGGACAGAGCCACTTGTAGATCCGGCGAATGGGGCGATTGGTGCCCGTATAGATTATGTGAATGGTGAAAAATCCATTCCTTGGTTGACAGGAGTACCGGATGGACTCCAACCGGGAGAAAGCTTCTTGGATTTTAATATTTTCAATTATATTCCTACAGAGCCGGGTGGTGCATTTGAGGATTTCGATCCAAATCAGGCGCTGACGAAGATGGGAGATGGATATTTCGTACCATATTGGTTGTGTAACTGGGTACCAAACGAGGATGTGAACGCACCATATATCACACCTGCGTGGACAAACAATGGTAATAATAATGGTATTGTCCATGGCTCTAAGTCAAAATTGTCAGACTTAAACAATGTTGATATTGTCCTTACTTCCAATAAGGACTTATGGAGCCGTTGCGTGGTTATTGAGTCGACAAATGCAGTCTTGGCGGGAACGGGTATCCCCACAGCAGGTAATCGTAAGCATTTTGACTTGCGGGCAGCGCCCAACGTAACGAAGGAAGCAGATGCAGATGGCAACCCAATGGTTGATAATGACGATCCGGGTGAGGGAATGGGATGGTTCCCAGGTTATGCTATCGATGTTGAGACGGGAAAACGCTTGAATATCTTCTTTGGGGAGAGTTCCGTTTACGATGGACTTTCCTTTCCAGAGGCTTACTCGGAGCCTGCAACGGGAGCAGATATGATGTTTAATCCGACTTCTCAAATGAAGTTGAACCTCGGTGGACAACCAAATGTATTTGAGTATGTGGCAGGTGGACAGCACTTTGTTTATGTGACCAAGACAGAATATGATGAATGTGCCGTCTTCAGGGATAAATTGGCACCTTCGCCTGCGGCTGTTAAGAAAGTGAATGCGATTAAAGATATCACATGGGCAGGATTGATTATGACGCTTCCCGGGCAGCAAATGTTGTCTTATGCAGATGGGTTGATTCCTGATGATGTCATCATTAAACTCCGGGTAAATAGCCCGTATGCAGTCGAAACCGGAACCGGAGAGTCTGACGGGTATCCTACTTATGGGTTTAAGTTTGTAGGTAAGGAGGCGAGCCCACTTGATGATGTGGCGATAGATGATGCCTTAATGAAGATTGGGGTTGTACCTAATCCGTATTATGGCTTCTCTGAGTATGAAGGTTCTCAGTTTGAGACTATCGTTAAAATCACCAACTTACCATCTAAATGTGTGGTGAATATCTACTCTCTAGATGGGCGGTTTATCAGGCGGTACGACCGAGATGAAATCGGAACGAGCCCTGCGGGATTGGCGATAGAAAGGAATCAGGTTGTTCCCGATATTGAGTGGGACTTGAAGAATAGCAAGGGTATTCCTGTTTCAAGTGGAGTTTACCTCATTCACGTTCAGGCTGAAGGGCTAGGGGAGCGTACGATCAAGTGGTTTGGCGTTAACCGGCAATTCGACCCAACGGGATTATAATAAGATTGATATGTGTTCGGCGATTGGCATTGAAAATTGCCGAACACATTTTTCCAAGATAAGCGAAAAAAATAAAAAATATGAATAAAGTATTATACACATTTCTCGTAATGGCTTTTCTATGCACAGCGACAACCGGTGTTTTTGCCGGAAATCCGGACAGACAGGGAGAAGCAGGTGCTTACGAATTATTGATGGTTCCCTATGCTCGTATGGCGGGCTTGCATGCGATAACGACTTCAAATATATCGGGTGTTGAGGCGATTCGATTGAATCCAGCAGGGATTAGCGGTGTCCAAAATATGGAGGTTTCACTTAGTAGTGGGATATATCTTCAGGGGACGGGTATTAATATGAGTGCAGCCGGGTTCGTTAAAAAAATGGGTAATAATAGCGCATTTGGTTTTAGCCTAATGTCTTTGAGTTTTGGTGATATTCAAGTGCGTACTACTGACCAGCCTGAAGGGACTGGATATGATTATTCTCCCGGTTTTTTCAACTTAGGGCTGACTTACTCTCACACTTTTGAGAATAAAGTGAGTGTAGGGCTGACCGTCCGTGGTATATCGGAATCAACATCAGACGTTTCGGCTTTCGGTTTTGCCTTGGATGCGGGTGTTCAATACGTTTCAGGGGAGATGGATAATTTTAGGTTTGGTATTTCTCTGAGAAATATTGGTTCAAAGATGAGATTTGGCGGAGAAGCATTAAACGCTCCTGCCGATTCGCCTTCAGGTGGTTACCAATTGACACTTAGCCAACGTTCTGCGGGCTTTGAGCTGCCTTCGCAGTTGAATATTGGTGCATCTTATGATTTCTATTTTGGGAAATCGAGATTGACAGCCGTGACTAATTTTGCATCTAATTCCTTTGCAAGAGACCAAGTAGGAGGAGGGTTGGAGTTTTCATTAAACAAGATGTTTATGCTGCGTGCCGCTTACAAGGTTGATTTAGGAGATATTGCAGTTGAGGAGCAATCCGTTTACTCTGGGTTGAGTGCCGGAGCTTCTGTTGTTATTCCTTTTGGGAAAAAGAAGGAGGGCCGCAACTCAAGCCTTGCAATTGATTATGCCTATCGCCAAACGACTAAGTGGAATGCAACCCATAATTTAGGTGTTCGCATTGGTTTGTAAGTAGTTTCTAAATAGGAAGTTGATTTTTTCATAAAAAGGGCATACCTTTGTGCCCTGAAGATAGTGAAGAACGTTTTCTCTCTCGGGGGGGAACGTTTTTCGCTTTTATTGTGGCTACTAAGCACCACATTAATTCTTATCGTTTGTCTTGATTTGCAGGATAAATCAATCTCACAAAGAGAGGCATTCCCAATATCTTTTTGCGTATTGCGAATAACCGAAAGAGGAACTTTTAAGTTGAATTGGTTCTTCATGAGATTGGTGACGATGAATAGTAAATTTTAAAAATCATTAAATTATGTCAATCAATTATTTGACTCAGGAAGGATATGACAAGCTAACTGCAGAGTTGGAATACTTAAAAACAGAAGGTAGAGAGAAAGCTGCCAAAGCAATCGCCGAAGCTCGTGATAAAGGTGATTTGTCTGAAAATGCCGAGTATGATGCAGCAAAAGATGCACAAGGGTATTTAGAGCTGAAGATAAACGAATTGGGTAAAGTGTTGGCCAATGCACGGGTGTTAGATACTAGTGATTTGGATACATCCAAGGTGATTATCCTGAGTAAAGTGACCATTAAAAATGCAAAGGGAGGGAAGGAAATCACCTACCAGTTAGTCTCAGAGGCGGAAGCTGACCTTAAATTGAAAAGAATATCCGTTAACTCTCCTATGGGTAAAGGATTGCTCGGTAAGTCCGTTGGAGAAATTGCAAAAGTAGAGACGCCCCGTGGAGTGATGGAGTTTGAAGTACTTAAAATTGAACTCTAATTATGGCCACCATATTTACAAAAATAATCAATGGGGAAATTCCTTGTTACAAAGTGGCAGAATCAGCTGATTTTTTCGCTTTTCTTGATATTCGCCCCCAAAGTAAAGGGCATACGTTAGTTGTTCCTAAACGAGAAGTTGATTACTTTTTCGATTTGGAAGAGGATTTATATACCGGCATTATGCTTTTTGCAAAACAACTCGCTAAAGCCATAGAGCAGGTTATTCCATGCAAGCGTGTTGGCATGGTTGTCTTTGGTCTGGAAGTGCCTCATGCGCACATTCATTTAATACCCATTACGAAGGAGAGCGACATGAATCTGGCAGGGGCTACGCCCGTATCGCTCACTGAAGAGGAGTTCATGGAGACGGCTAATCAGATTGCCACCGCTTTTAACTCATTGGGCTAATTTTTTTTCCTATCCGGATTGTTTTTGAGGTAGCCCGCCCATCCGTCGTATCTTTTTTGCCCGTGTGATAAGTGTTTGTTTTGATAGAAATGGCAGGTGGCGGTCGCGAGGGCATCCGTTGCGTCGAGGTATTGTTTGCTCAGGTCTATCTTGAATTGATTGGTGAGCATGGCTTCTACCTGTTGCTTGGAGGCATTTCCATTTCCGGTGATGGCTACTTTTATTTTTTTCGGGGCATATTCTGTAACGGGGATATTAAGGGTACTTGCTGCGGTGATTGCTACCCCTTGCGCTCTCCCTAGTTTGAGCATGGATTGAACGTTTTTTCCAAAGAAAGGAGCTTCAATAGCCACCTCTTTAGGAGTATGGGTCTTGATAATGGACTGGACACGTTCAAAAATTTTTTTTAATTTTTTATAAGGGTCATCCAGCATTCCAAGTTTTACCACGCCAAGCTCTACCAGTTTCATCTTCTTTTGATAAACTTCGATGACGGCATAACCAAGCAAATTGGTACCGGGGTCGATGCCAAGGATGCGATAAGGAGGTAGGGATGTTTGTTTTTTCTTCAAAATTTCTTCAAGTTTGCATCAAAAATAAGCCTTTCTTTCGGGTTGGCATGAATAATGGGGAGAAATATTTTTCAGGGAATAAGATATATTGAAGAATCGCCATAAATATTATTTGAATTTTGGATTGAAAGCTCTCATAGTCATCCTGCTATTGGGGAGTTTGTATCGCCAATTTATTTTGAAGCGGGAGTTTGCCGTTTTGCAGGATACTTTTCGAGAGAATTTGGAGGATTTGCGTTGGGAGTACCTGATGTTTGTTGTCTTTTTGATGCCGGTAAACTGGATGTTGGAGACCAAAAAATGGCAATTGTTGATGTCTCCTTTTTTGCGTCTTCCCTTTTTTCAGGCATTCAAAGCCATTCTGGCAGGAGTGACAATCTCCATCATGACTCCTAATCGAATCGGAGAGTATGCCGGACGGATTATGGAGATCGAAGCCAAATATAACTGGAAAGGTGTTATTGCAACACTAGTTGGTAGCCTCGCCCAGATGATTGTTTTGTTTCTTATGGGCATTGCGGGAGCTGCTTATTTTTTAAGTTCCGTTTACCATATCAATGCTTACCCGTTACTAGGCGGATTGATGATTAGCATTGGTTTTGTA
>JALVDO010000279.1 GCA_027008975.1 Saprospiraceae bacterium
GAGGAAGATTGCTAAGCCGAATTTGCAATGAGTGAATGATTGAATGCCTGCCTCATGACCGAAGGGAGGGAGGCCTGCATCCTGACGAAGGAGGGATGAGTGAATGGGCGAGTGGGCGAATGGGCGAGTGAGAGAATGGGCGAATGAGTTATGAGTTGTGAGACTGTGAGACAGAGTGTCTTGTGTCTTGTCCTGAAATAACTTAACTCGAGAATTAATTAAAAATCACATAGGTGACCATTGGTCTTGAGCCAGGCTTCCTTCTCTTTGTAGTCGGGCAAAACGTTGGCGACAACCTGCCAGAAAGCCGGAGAGTGGTTTCGCTCCAAAAAGTGCGATAACTCGTGGACGATAACGTAATCAATCACGTCTTTGGGGGCGAAGAGTAGCCGGGTGGAAAGGTTAATATTACCCTTCGTGGAACAACTTCCCCAGTTGGAGGTCGTGTATTTGAGCCTAACGCCTTTGACATTTTGGTTAAAGTAGCGGTCATTCCAGTAAAAGACTCTATTTTGTATTTCAACGAAGAAATCTTTAGCAACCAAACGGCTGAGCAACGTCTTGATGGCTCGTTGCAATTCTTCCTGTGAACTATTATTAGCAAGACGCAGGTAAATATCACCACCTATCATCTTGGCGGAATGGCTGGCTCGATTTTCGTATGATATATGGAGCAGGTAGGTACGCTCTCCCACGTGTAACAACTGTCCTGATTGATAACTTTTGATAGCAATCCTATCCAGCACTCCTGCTTTTTCCTCACTCAAGCCCGAAAGCCATTGCCGCACGAATTCCAAGCCCTTATCGATATTCGTTTTGATAATGCCACGGGGAACGCGAAGATTGACGTGCCGCTTACCGATGGATGCCCGCATGGAATTGCGCCATTCGATGTGAATCCTGACCGGTATTTTCCGCCCATGAACTTCGACGGTAGTGTCAATATATTTGGTGGATTTTTTTGCCATATCATATCAACCCTACATCATCGCCACCGCACTATAGCGTTCCACGAATTGCTTCATCTCATCGACCATATCAGGTGAGCCGATGGCGATAGTATTGCGTTGGTGTAATTCCTTTAGTTCTACTTCCATTATTCGCTCCAGTTGGCAGGTCATTGCTTTACCCCCGGCTTGCTCTACAATAAAGGAGAGGGGGTTAAGCTCGTAAGACAAGCGCAATTTCCCGTATGGATATTTACGGGTATTCGGATAGAGAAATATACCCCCCTGAAATAAAATGCGATGAATATCCGCTACCATAGAGCCGATGTATCGCAATCCGAGGTTTTTATCGGAATAATGGTCGATTAAGCGTCGAATTTCAACATCAAACTTGAGATAATAGCCCTGATTGACGGCGTAGTAATTACCGCGTTTGGGTATTTGTATATCTCTGTGTGAAAGGCAAAATTCGCCTATGGAAGGATCCAGTGTAAAGCCATTAACGCCTCGCCCGGTCGTATAAACCAATAGCGTCGAAGTGCCGTAAAGTACATATCCGGCAGCGACCTGCTCCGTCCCTTTCTGTAGGAAATCCTCCAAGGTACAGGGTCCATTCGGATCGCTTATTCGGCGATAAATTCCGAATATAGTACCGACAGATACATTCACATCAATATTGGAAGAACCGTCGAGTGGGTCAAAAACAACGATGTACTTGGAGCTTTTACTTTCAACATTCGGAAAGGAAACAAAATCCTCGTTCTCCTCCGAGGAAATGCCGGCACACTCTCCACTATTCTTTAGGCAGGAGATAAACTTCTCATTGGCATAAATATCCAGTTTCTGAACGGTGTCTCCCGAAGCATTTTGTTGGTCGGCTATTCCGAGTATATTCACCAACCCGGCCTTGTTTACTTCCCGGTTGACAATCTTCGCAGCGATGCCAATATCCCGCAACAGTCCCGTTAGTTCTCCCGAGGCGTAAGGGAAGTCTTTTTGTCTCTTGATAATAAATTCGTCTAATGTAATGATGCTATTCATTGGACTTTCTTGTATTGATGATTAAAACGACTATACCTTCTAAACCTCAAAGGAAAGAAAATATTTTTAGACACAATAAAGAAAAGGATATTTTGTCATAATTTTGCCTGTTGGTGGTGTAAATATTTCCCCTCCTCGATTCTTTCGAGCACAATGATTAGAAATATTTTGAACGAAATAAAAGCATAAAGTGTTACCTTTACTCCATACTAAGTAATTCTATTTTACAACGAACACCATGAAGCACCTCGCTTATCTTAATAAATATTTTTATAAATACCGGTATCGGATATTACTCGGCGTTGTGTTTGTCATTGCATCCAATTACTTTCGGGTATGGATGCCACAGGTGATTCGGCAGGCATTGGATTTGGTGTACGATAATATTGGTGCTTATCGCAAATTGACCGATGGCGTAGAAAAAGCGGCACTCTACAAGACCATCTCCGGTCAGTTGCTACAGTTTGGAGGCTTTGTATTACTGCTTGCGCTAATAATGGGGGGATTTATGTACCTTATGCGGCAGACAATCATCCGATTTTCCCGCCTGTTTGAATACGATATTCGCAAGGAGATATTTGCCCATTATGAGGAGTTAACTACCGCCTTTTACAAACGCAACAATACGGGCGATTTGATGTCCCGGATTTCGGAGGATGTCTCTAAAGTGCGGATGTATATGGGACCTGCCATCCTGTATGGCATCAATTTGGTTTCCTTGTTTGCGCTGGCTATTTACTCGATGGTGCGCGTCAATTGGGAACTGACTCTGTATGCGCTGGCACCCCTTCCGATTTTGTCTATTTCCATTTATTATATTAGTAATATTATCAACAAAAAAAGCGAAGGCATCCAAAAACAACTGGCTTTTCTGACCTCTACGGCACAGGAGACTTACTCCGGTATTCGCGTGGTTAAATCCTATGTTCAGGAGCTGTCTTTTAGCCGCTTCTTTGGCAAACAAACGGATAACTATCGGGAGCAGTCTCTTTCTCTGGCACGAACGGAAGCCTTTTTTCACCCCTTGATGATGTTGTTGGTCGGTATTAGTACCATCATTACGGTTTACATTGGTATCCTTCAGGCTGCAAGCGGAAAGGCTACGCCGGGTAATATCGCAGAATTTGTCATCTACGTCAATATGCTAACCTGGCCGGTGATGGCAATCGGTTGGGTGGCATCTATTGTACAGCAGGCCGCCGCCTCGCAAAAGCGTATTAATGAATTCCTGCTGACTGAGCCCGAAATTGTAAATACCGCTCCGCCAAGCGATAAACATTTGCAGGGCGATATCCGGTTTGAGCACGTCTCCTTCACCTATCCCGACACCGGAATCGAAGCATTAAAAGATGTGAGTTTTCACCTACGCCCCGGCGAGAAAATGATTATTCTTGGCAAGACCGGCTCGGGCAAAACAACGCTTGCAGAGTTATTGCTCCGCACCTACGACGTTACCTCAGGCAGTATCCAAATCGACGAAAAAGATATTCGGGAGCAGGACATCTACAACATCCGCCGAAAGACGGGTTATGTACCTCAGGATGTATTTCTATTCTCAGATACCATTGCCAGCAATATTGCCTTTGGCAAACGCGATGCCACGCAAGAAGAAATCGAAACCTTCGCCCAATACGCTG
>JALVDO010000280.1 GCA_027008975.1 Saprospiraceae bacterium
CGGCTCGTACCCGAAGGCATGGCATCAATGGGTACGATAACCTCCTTGTATCCCGTCCGGGTAAAAATCAGCTCGCATTTCTTATCAGCCGGAATATCAATGGCATATCGCCCGTTATCAGACGTCTCCGTCACCACTTGAGTACCCTTGATATAGACCGTCACAAAAGCAATCGGTTGCTCGTTTTGTACATCCACAATTTTCCCAGTTATTTTAGCCTGAGAGAGCGCTATCGCAGGAAGTACGAAAGCCATTACTATCAATAAAAATCCTCGCATTGTATGATTTTTTATTAAAAATTAAGTTAACTACTTACCTTGAGGGGAGGAGAACGCGGATGACACGGATTGAATCCATACGGAGGCATACTGGCCCGGATCAGAATCCATACGGAGGCGTACCGGTCCGGATCTTTTCCCAGCAGGACAGTTAGATTTTAATCCGTGTTGGTGGTGTAAAACCAGTGTAAATCCATTATATCCGTGTATGCCCTGACCTGCCTGTCCTGACCGATAGCGTCAGGGCGTCAGGGTCATCCGTGTTCCCTTTATCCCCTCATTTCCAAATTGCAAACATAAACCCCGTTAATTAATTTTATCACAACACCAAAATCGTTAAAATTCATCTCTCCTATCCCTTTCTCGTTTTATTCAAAGCCCAATTCCCCAGCCAATAAACAACCAACCCCAGAAGAGAGCCTATAATTGCTCCCAGGTAAACATCCTCCAGAAAGTGTTGTGCCAAATAAATTCTTGAGAACCCCACAACAAAAGCAACTACAAAGAGAAATAATTGCAACCAAACCGAACGAACTGTAAAAGAAAGAAAGGCATAAAGGGCAAAAGCCGAAAGCGTATGTCCGGAAGGAAAACTGCTATTCCCACCATGCAATATAACACCCGGAACTAACGGAATAGAATCCATAATACCAAGTCGTGTAAAAAATAATAAAGGACGCGGATGATGGAAATAATTTTTCAGTAAATAAGCCAAGCCAGAGACCAATCCACCCAGTAAGGGAATAAACAAAACTTGCCGATACTCGACAAATAAAAATATAATGATAACCAACAGGTAAGCCCACGCCTCTCCCAAAAGGGTGAAATATTTAAAAAAGACATCCCAAAAATCAAGCCGATGCCTGCTGAGCAACAATAAAACGTCTCCTTTCTCGATAATTAGTAGGCTGATACCCCCAAGAATAACAAAACATAAAAGTGCAACAAAAAAGGCATTCACCCTATTCCCTTGCTGCCAAACACCTGAGTTAACACTGCCCATTAATTATCCAATTTTAAAAAACCTCGAAACTTCTTCATCAAATCATCCACCCAATCAGGCAGTTTTATCCGCAGAAACTTAACATCATTCATCGCCATGTAAGTCAGCAGGAATCCAATCGGGGTGATAATAAAAACCGGCATCCATGCTGCCAATTGCGGACCAATGACGAAAGTCTCAGATATTTTCTTGAACATAATCATCATCATAATATATGCCACAAAGGCAAAAATAGCAAAAAGTACAGGAAAGCCAAATCCCCCCTTTCGAACCAATGCACCCATGGGAGCACCTACAAAGATAAATACCAAACAAATAAGCGCCATACTGTATTTTGCGTGCAGATCAAATACGTGTTTGACCCGGTTTTCCTTAATTCGCCCAAGCGTCGCAGCAACATTTCTTGCCGTGGTATGTACACTCCTCAGGCTCGATTTTGCCTTGGATAATATATTGCCTTTATCCGTCTCATTGACGAAAGTCTGAATAAAAGAAGTGTCCTGTCCCAAATGACTCAAATCCTGCTCATAGGCCAATACCTTCTTTTTGCCATCCCGTTGTTTTTTAGTGGTAATTTTTTTTGTAGGAGCGACACCTTTGCTCTTTTTCTTCTTCTTCGGTAGGGGCTTCCTGGCAGGTAGATGAGGAGGAGATGCAGTCTTCTTATGAGCTTTTGACCTTTTCTCCTTTGCTATTTTTGTAGAGTCTTTTGGGCTGGTAGCGGGTTTCTTTTTTGACGCTATTTTTTTATTTTTAGGTGGTAAAAGGCTCCTGTCCTTCTCGACAAAAGAGAGGTAATTGGCAATCTGGTTGTTCAGAGAAATTTCTCTTTTTTTAATGGAATAATCAATGGAATCAATAGCCGATCGAAGTTGTTTTATCGTCAGCATATTTTTGTTTTGCTTGAAGATATTGGCATCTGACTCGGTCAGCTTAAATTCCTTCAAGTCAAACATCTTCGTCCAGCGTTTAAATTTTGTCCGTGTGAATGGATAAGAGTGTTTCTTTTTATTCTTCCCGGCATTCTTCAAACGCGCTTCTACGTACTGATTGCCATCAAATAAATCAAAAACAAAATAGCTCCTATCAGGTGTCATATACATCTCCCCTTCCTTTGCCATAATGACATTCATCAGACCCTTGGATGCTTCCAAATGATTATAAATAAGTACATCCCGAATGTGCCGCCCATCCGAATCCTTTTTCCCAACTCGAATGGCAAAGCCATGAAAATCATCGTTAAATTCACCCTCGTTAATGTTCAACGCCGGTTTTTGCTGCTGAATATCGAACATCCGTGAGCCAAACTTCAAATTGGCTACCGGAATTAAATAATTAGAACTCAGATAGGAAGCTAATGATAAAAAGACTCCGATAATAATGAGCGGACGCATAATCCTCAATAGGGAGACACCACCCGACTTCAGGCTCGCCAACTCATAATGCTCCCCCATATTCCCCATCACCAAAACAGATGAAATCAAAATCGCTAACGGAAGTGCCATCGGTATTAATCCCGCACTTTTGTAGCCCAGTAATTCAAAAATAGTAAATAAACCAAGCCCTTTGCCCGCAATATCATCTATATACAGCCACAAAAATTGCATCAACAAGACAAAAATAGCAATCATAAAAGTTACCACGAAAGGTGGTATGAAACTTTTAATTATGAGTTTGTCTATTTTTTTCATATAAATTCGTGAAACTATTATTACAGGAACGCAAAGGTAAGGCTTTGTTGTATATAACCATGTAAATGCGACTCAAGAAATTCTATTGCCCTCCCCTAACTTCCTTGGAATGTAAAAATACCGGTTAAAAAACGGGGAAGACTGGCAAAAAAAGCATAAATTTGCGAGAATCATTTAGCAAAATCACTTAGAGGATGAAAAGACTGCTGATTGGAAATTCCGATTTTGAGTACCTCGTCTCCAACAACGGATATTTTATCGACAAGACCATGTTGATAAAAGAGTTCTATGATAGTGGAAATTCCGTCGTTGTATTACCGCGTCCCCGTCGTTTTGGCAAGACTTTAAATCTCTCTATGATTGAATATTTCTTCGATACCCGTAAAAAAGAAAAACCAAATTTATTCTCGGAATACAAAATAAGTAAGGAGAAGACATTCTGTGAAAACCATCAGAATAAATATCCCGTCATTAATATTACCTTAAAAAGCATCAAAGCCGGTAATTGGAAAGATTGTTTTGAAGTAATAAAAAGTAAAGTATCGGCACTATATCAGGAGCATGAATATTTAAAAAATTCGGATAAGTTAAACGAAACAGAAAGAAAAAAATTTAACGCGATTTTTTCCGAGGAAGGAACGCCTTCCGATTATGGATTTAGTCTGTCGAACTTGAGCAAATACCTGAAAAAATATTACGGAAGAAAAACGATCATTCTCATTGATGAGTATGACACGCCTATCATCTCCGGCTATAACAATAAATATTACGACGATATTATAACATTCATGCAGGTATTCCTTGGGGAAGCTTTCAAAGGGAATGACTCCCTACAGAAAGGTCTTATTACCGGCATTTTACGTATCGCCAAAGAAAGTCTGTTTTCGGAGTTTAACAACCCGGGTGTTTACACCATTTTAGACCCGTACTTCGACGACAAATTCGGTTTCACCATACAGGAGACCAAAGATGTACTAAAATATTTTGGAATACAAAATCACTTCCCTGAAGTAAGCGAATGGTACAATGGTTATAAGTTTGGCAATACCGACCATATTTTCAACCCATGGTCAATTATTAACTACATCAACAGGTACAAACAAGGCTTTAAACCGTATTGGGTGAACACCGGTTCCGACCCTCTTATTAAAAAACGAATCATTGAGCCGGGTCTCGACAATACCTATGACGACCTGCAAAAACTCATCTCCGGTGAAGCCTTAAAAAAGACATTGGACGAAAATTTTGTCTTCTCTGACCTCGAAGGAAATAAGCGCCTGCTTTGGACGTTGCTTACATTTAGTGGCTATTTAACCCAGACTGAAAAGATCGATTATGAGACTTATATGCTCAAAATACCAAATTTTGAAATAAAAACCATTTTCAAAAATATCATTATCAATTGGTTGGAAAACGAAAATAAAGTACAAAAGGAATTGTTGGAACAAACCACCCAACATTTGATAAACAATCGCATTCCCCAATTTGAGATGGGCTTCAAAAAAATCATTGGCGACACCTTCAGCTATTTTGATAAAATGGGAATGGCAGAAAATGTCTATCAAGCCTACTTCCTCGGTATGCTTGCCATCATTAGCGATGATTATGTCATCCGTTCTAACCGCGAAAGTGGTGAGGGAAGATATGATATTTTACTCATCCCCCACGATAAGACGAAATATGGACTTGTCATCGAAATAAAGCAGATTCCCAAAAGGGGGAAAAAAGAACCTGAGACAGATTTTAATAAAAGAGTTAACGCCTCGCTTGAGGAAGCACGCAAACAAATCGAAAGCAACAAATATTATCAGGAATTAACCGCCCATAAAATTCGGAAAATAATTTCCCTACCACTTGTCTTCGCTGGAAAAGAACCCTTTGTGATGCCTTTGGGTGGCATAGAGTGAAAAATTTTTAAATGATAGAAATGGTAAACAACCTGCCTCCCGACAAAAAACTTTATGCTGACATTGTTGATTTATCAAAATCCTACTTAAACGTACGCTTAATTATATAATAAAGTACCCATCTTAAGAACTTCCGAAGTTGCAAAACCAACAATAGAAGAATTCGGCGATAAAAAATTTAACATCTCTGTAACATTTTCAAAAACATATCGTCTTCCCTATGTATTTGAGATAACACGGAATCAAAAAATGCCAATAGTCTTTTTTAAAAGTAAAGTATTACCACTACAAAACAAGCTCTACCGCCTGGCGGTGAGCATGACCGGTAATCGGCAAGAGGCAGAAGACGTCGTGCAGGAAATACTGATTAAAATATGGAACAAACGCGACCAATGGCATTTGATTCAGAACATGGAGGCATGGAGCATGCGACTGACTAGAAACCTTAGCATCGATAAGCTACGATCAAAGCATCGAAGAACAGACGATATTGAAGAGGCATACAGCCTTAGTGACAATAACCGGCTGGAAAAGCAAATCGAAGCAAAATTTACCCTTGAAAAAGTTAGCAACTGGATGAAATTATTGCCTGAAAAGCAAAAAATAGTCCTCCATCTTCGAGACATCGAAGGCTTGAGTTACAAAGAAATTGCCGAGCAGACCGGTATCGACGATAATCAGGTGAAAACCTATTTATTCAGAGCAAGGAAAAACCTTCGCAACAAATTAAAAGCGCTTTATGAAAATGAATAAAAAAGAAATAGAAGCTTTAATCCACCGCTATTTTGAAGCGGAGACTTCACTCGAAGAAGAGCAACTGCTGCGCGCTTATTTTCAACGCGACGAAGTGGATGAACAACTGAAAATATACGAAGGGTACTTCAATTATTTTCGTTCTCAAGGAGAGATTAAAGCTCCGGAACACCTAGCGGGAAAGGTTTTACAAACCATCCAAAAAGAAGCCAACAACAAAAAAGGTATCAGGGTACTTCGATTATTGAGTAGAGTGGCAGCCGTATTCATCCTTGGTATTGGGCTCTGGTTCCTTTACAAACCGGGTGGAACAGGCGAAGAGATAAAACCAACTGCCTCCTCCATCGACTGGAGTAAATACGAAGTAAAATCGGAAGAGGAAGCCATCAAAGTTATGCAAATGGCACTTCGAAAAACCTCCACCGAATTGAAAAAAGGGACAAATATTGCCACAACAGAGATACATACCACCAAAGAGCGGTGGGCATTTTTAAAGTAATAGCGGGTTAAAGCCGCCGGTACAAAAAATAGGATTATGAAATTAAAAACAGGATTAACGATTATCTGCTTCCTCGTTGCAGTAAGCGGACTCATGGCACAAAACAACGCCATTGAAAAGTACTTCAATCAGTACATTGATGACGAAAACTTTACCGTCGTTTACATTAGCCCTCGCTTCTTCAACCTCTTCGAGAAACTGGATTTATCCGGCATGGAAGACGAAGAAGCTCAAATACTGGCAGATATTGCAAAAGACATGAAGGAATTACGGGTGTTGACAACAGACGTTAAGCCAAGAAAGTACTACGAAGAAGCGAAGGCAAAAATTAATACCAAGGATTATGAAATACTGATGACTGTTCGCTCAAAAGACAAGGACAATGTCGAAATTCTCGCCAAAAGCGATGAATACAATACCATTCGAGAATTATTGCTCATTAGTGGCAGCGATACCGATTTTGCACTCATTAGCTTTGTGGGCACAATTAGTATGGATAAGGTTTCTAAACTAATAAATCAAGACAAGTAAAAATAATTAAAACATGAAAAATCTAATCATCTTCATCATCATGGCTATTGCCATTCCATCATTCGGACAGACAAAATCCATCAAACGG
The DNA here is from genome assembly GCA_027008975.1 of Saprospiraceae bacterium. Lineage (GTDB taxonomy): Bacteria > Bacteroidota > Bacteroidia > Chitinophagales > Saprospiraceae > JALVDO01. The sequence goes on from JALVDO010000280.1 coordinate 6,751, forward strand.
TTTTACAATAAATACAAACACGAAGAGCATGTTACTAATCTAAACCTACAGGGTTGGGTACTGAAAATGGTAGCCACTTTCACTGATGACGAGGATATGCCAAAGGAGCTTATCCGAAAAATTTCACACCTCCGAATACTGACTTTTGAAGGAGGTAATGCCGTCACCGATAGGGAATATAAAAACCTCCTTTCCGATATAAGAAAAGAGCATTTTGAAACCGTAATCACGGTAAGAGACGGGAAGGAAAAATTCCACCTGCTAATCCGCGAAGATGATGAAATCATCACCGATGCTGTTTTATTCGTCAATTCCCCCGATGAATTTGTACTGCTGAGCTTAGAGGGCGCATTCAGCCTAAAGGATTTAAAACACCTCAACTTAGAGATTGATGAGGCTGACCACTTCGAGCACGTCAAAGGAGCGTTGTAAAAAATAAAATCGGCAATCTCCGCGGAGATTGCCGATTTTGCTTTATAGGATTACCCGCGAGCGAGCAATCTTGTTCTTAATCAACGGTTTCAAATCATCAACGGCATCAAGTAGCATCACCTCATCCGGGGGGAAATTACGAGGACGATTGCCAATTCTCCGCAGGGTCTCTTTGCTCAATGCCCTTTTATCCCCACGGTAAGTCGAGGCATAGTTATCAAAGATGGCATCTGCTGTGAAATTTTGACTTTCCAAAACGTCGTGATCTGCCATAGAATACACGTCCATTCGAACTGTCAGAGTCGCTTCCTTGTGCTGATAAGTTTCAAAAACCTGAGCTTTGATATAGACTTTTTTCGGCACCTTAATGTCATTGCCGAGTGTATCCTTCATCACATTTCCATTACTATCCAAAACGTAATCAAATCCATCTTCTATCTCCTTGGACTCTTCAAATTCCCGTTCCTTGACAACCTCGGGAGAAACTGCCGCATCTAGGATATTGATAACGACTTTGTAATCAATATTTACACCCGGAGGAACTGCATGGTGGAACTCATGCCATTCATCATCGAGGTCTTTGGCATTAAAGTGCTTCAACTCACTCAACACCTGCGATGGCAATACGACCGGTGCCCTGTTTTTGACCTCCAGTAATATGTGGGTCGTACCGTAGTCATAAGCCTTTCGCATCAAATCTCGTGTGTCCTTGTAGTTATAAGCCATGTCCTGAATCTTGGTAAATTCGCGGTAGGCCGTACGTGCAGCAATCTTATCGTGCTTGGAGGTGGCTTGCGCCAATAGTGATTTTCCATTTTTATAATAAAAATCAATGGTGCGGTTCTCCGCTTCTTTTTCCAAATTGGAGACATCTACAAATTTAAAGTTGGCCTTCACTCCGTTCTTGGCAATAACGGGCAATAAAGGTTCTATTTTCTCCTGACGCCTCCTTATCTTGCGATAAATAGCAAGTGCTTTCACCCAATTTTCAGGACGGCCACTATTCTTCAGACGATTTGCCTCACGCATATCTCTTACCGTTGCTTTGCGAAAAGCCTCTTCCAGCGCCAACACGTACTTTTCTTTCTTTTTCTTCTTTCCCGCCAACTTCCGAACTGCAACATTGATTGCTTCCTCATAATTTCCACGCTCTACTAACTTTTGGGGAGAGACGCAACTACTCATTTGAATAATAAAAATTCCGGCAATCAAATAGGCTAACAAATTTCTGAATACTTTCATGGCTATTCATTTTGTGTGAATAAAATAATATGGTTTGTTTTGATATGAAGTTGTTTAAGAATGGCTGCTTGAAGCGAAAAATAGATATTTTGAGTGAAGATGAGTTACAAAAAACGGAGTTTAGCAGCGCTAAATGCCTGCCTCCCAGTACTGGGAGGAGTATTTTTGTAACGAAATATTCGCTTAAAAAATCATTTTGTAGCCAAGTGAGCTATTTTTAAACAACTTCTATGACAAAAGAGCGACTTTGCGGGCGCAAAAGTCACTAAGGAAAGGTTAATTTAATAAGAAAACAGGTTAATTATTCTTAAAAAGTTTTAAGAAGTTCTTAAATAAAGCCCTTTTCGCTAAAGCGAAAAGGGCTTTATTACTAATGGTCGTGGATTTTCGGAAAGCTTCTGTAACTCTTTGGAGAGCCACAGAGCCTCTTTACCCGGCAACTTAGATAGTTGTTTAATAGCGGTTTTTCGAATTGTGACTTTATACATACTTATCGAGGTTGCCTTTTTTTTCAAGTTCAGATACGATTTCATCTAAAGAAAAAGTTTCTTCCCCTTTTGTTAGTTCCGCGGTAAGCCCATCATAAAAATCCTGCCATATTTCACCATATTTTTCAAGATCAATTTGAACATATTTTTTGTTATTATTCTCATCTGTTACAAATAGTATTCCTTCCATAATTTATAAATTGAAATTTATTCAAACAACACCTAATTCGTTCTTTTTGTTCTGAAAACACTTTTCGCCGAAGCGAAAAGTGTTTTAGCGGCTTTTATTTGCCATTCTCTTCCCAAATGCAAGCGAGGTTAATCAACACCTCCACAGCCTTGTGCATATCTTGTACAGAAATCCACTCGTGCTTGGAGTGAAAGGCGTGCTCTCCGGCAAAAATATTTGGGCATGGTAATCCCATAAACGAGAGCCGGGAGCCATCCGTTCCTCCCCTGATACTGGAGCGCTTGGGGGTGAGTCCACTTCGCTTGATGGCTTCTACTGCGTAATCAGCTACCATTGGGTGTTCATCGAGGATATTTTTCATGTTTCGATACTGTTCCGTAACCTTGAAGTCCATTGAAGACTTAGGGTAGCCCGCCAGTACTTTCTCTGCAATCTCTTTTAGGAATGCCTCGTATTCTGCCAGTTTTTCATCCCTAAAATCGCGAATGATAAAATCGACCCAGGCTTGCTCTACGGAACCTGCTATTTCTACGGGATGAACAAAGCCTTCCATTCCTTCGGTTGTCTCCGGTGATAATCTGTCCTTTGGCAAAGCCGCAACTATTTCACTCACAATTTTCAAGGCGCTTTCCAGCCTTCCCTTTGCAAATCCCGGGTGCTGACTGACACCATTCACCGTAATGCGAACAGCATCAGCAGAAAATGTTTCGTCTTCCAATGATCCTAGCGTTTCACCATCAATAGTATAACCGAAATCAGCACCCAGTTTTTCCATATCTATGTGATCAACGCCATGCCCAACTTCTTCATCCGGTGTGAATAAAATCCGAATTGTCCCGTGTTTAACATCAGGATTATTAACAAAAAAGTGAACCGCATCCATGATTTCCGCGACACCTGCTTTATTATCTGCCCCAAGCAGTGTCAGTCCGCTGGCTGTAATAATATCATTCCCCATTTGTTCCTTTAAATCAGGATGGTCTTCCATGCGAATAACCTGGGACTCATCATCAGGCAAAACCAAATCGCGTCCATCGTAATTCTTATGGATAATGGGTTTGACATCCTTTCCGCTACTATCCGGCGAGGTATCCATGTGTGAGCAATAACAAATAACCGGAACATCTTTGTCTGTATTCGAGGGCAAAGTGGCATAGACATACCCCATTGGATCAAGGTGTGCATCCGAAATACCCATTTCCTGTAATTCTTTTACCAATAAGCGGGCAAGATCTTTTTGCTTCTCCGTCGATGGGAAGGAATCAGAATGAGGGTCTGACTGTGTATCAATTGTCACGTATTTCATGAACCGATCTACATCGGTATGATTTATTTTGAAATTCATATTTTGATGTTTTTAATTTTTTTATATCTTTTGTAACTACTCACGCGTACACCATTTTTGTCATAGAAACATCTTTTTTGATTTAAGAACAAGGAACGTGAAGAATATCGAACAAGGAACACCGATTTTAGATTTCAGATTTACAAATCATTCTTGTAAATCAAACTTCTTTCTGTTTAAAACTTCTAAAATCTTAATTCGTTAATCAGCTTGCCCGTATGGGATGTTCGATGTTCTTTTTAGTTTAATTATCCATTCGCCATTCCGCATTTTTTGATTTAAGAACAAGGAACGTGCAGAATATCCCTATTTGCTATCCATCCTACACTACTCAGTAAACAAATTCCCCGTATGGAGACACAACTGAAACGACCTCACCATCGCACTCCTCTACCCGACCGATTATCTGTGCAGCAATATCAAAAGACTGACTGATATCGACTACTTTCTGCGCCAACTCCTCCGGCAGATACACTTCGAGGCGATGCCCCATATTAAACACCTGATACATCTCTCTCCAGGCTGTCCCCGACTCTTTCTGAATCAATTGAAACAAGGGAGGTATGGGAAGCAGGTTGTCTTTAATGACTTTTTTATTGGTAATAAAGTTTTTAACCTTCGCCTGCCCTCCTCCGGTACAGTGAATAATGCCGTTAATTTTTCCGGGCAAAGCATCCAACAAACGCTTAATCACAGGGAGATAAGTCCTTGTTGGCGACAATACCAATTGACCTATGGATAGCTCCTCATCCCCGATTATTATCGTATCTGTCAGCTTCTTGGAGCCGGTATAAACGACTTCCCGTGGTGTATTAGGGTCGCAGCTCTCGGGATATTTATCCAAATATACTTTACTAAATACATCATGCCGCGCTGAAGTCAGTCCGTTACTACCCATCCCACCATTGTAGGCATCCTCATAAGTTGCCTGCCCATAAGAAGCCAGCCCCACAATAACATCGCCTGCCTGAATATCGTTTTTAATCACCTCCGAGCGTTTCATCCTGGCAAAAGTCGTATATCCCACATCTAAGGTGCGGACAATATCACCCACGTCTGCCGTTTCACCTCCGGAAAGATAAACGCCGATACCAAATTCTGCTAAGGTATTCCGAAACTCATTCGCAGCATTGATAATAGTAGCGATAACATCACCGGAAATAAGGTGTTTGTTTCGGCCAATTGTGGAAGAAATAACAATATCATTGACACAACCTACACAACCCATATCATCGAGATTCATCACTAATGCATCCTGTGCTATTCCCTTCCAAACGTTCAGGTCTCCCGTCTCGCGCCAATATATATACGCCAGACTCGTTTTGGTACCCGCAGTATCGGCGTGCATTAAATTGCAATAAGCACCATCCCCTCCTACTACGTCAGGGAGAATTTTACAAAAGGCATTTGGATATAGTCCCTTGTCCATTCCCTTGATCGCATCATGCACTTCTGACTTGGTTGCAGAGACTCCTCTTTGACTGTATTTATAATTTTCCTCCATGCCGATAAAAATTGTGGGGCAAATTTACACTCTTTTCCCACCTTCTTCGAATTTTTAGGGAAGTTCATCGCAAAAAATTTTATCGTCTGAATATTTATATTAAATTTGTATTATTGTTTAACTCAAAATATTGATACTATGCCTCCATTTCCTCCACAAATATTAGGTCTTGTAATTTTTATTCTGTTTGTCCTCCTTTCCGGTATATTTACCGTTAAGCAACAGACAGCCGCTATCATAGAACGGTTTGGCAAATTCGCCAGTATCCGGCACTCCGGATT
>JALVDO010000281.1 GCA_027008975.1 Saprospiraceae bacterium
TTAGCCTTTCCCCTTTAGCCTTTCCCCTTTAGCCTTTAGCCTTTAGCCTTTCCCCTTTAGCCTTTCTACTTTAGCCTTTCCCCTTTAGCCTTTCCCCTTTAGCCTTTAGCCTTTAGCCTTTCCCCTTTAGCCTTTCCCCTTTAGCCTTTCCCCTTTAGCCTTCCAACTACTGACAAGGTGATTCAGCCCCCTACTCCCTAACCAAAACCCGAGCCAGTCCTTCCGAAAAATCCCGCACGTCCGAATACTTCGGAGGGACGACGATTTGCCCGTTTTTATTAACAAAGGCGATACCCTCACGGGTGAATGCACGAGCAAGCCCATCATTGAAGTCCCATGCCAAGCCGTATTGAGGTGAGATAAGTACATTACCCGAGGTGTCGATTACTCCCCAGAGTTGGTTGTATTGAAAAGGGGCAACTCCTTCCCGGAAGCGATAAACCTGCTCGTAAAGGCAGGGAATGGTTTCTTTTCCGTTTGCATCAACAAAACCAAAATGCCCTTCGGATTGGACGATCCATCTGCCGGTATTTCCGTATTGTATAAAGTCATAGTAGTTGGAGATTGCCACTCCTTTTTTATCTATTATATTGAATCCCTTTTCGGTGGCAACGGCAGCCCTGTCATAATGAAAATCTTCTGCGCTAAAAAATTGAGGAGTGATTTCCCATTCATTATGATGGTTGAGGTAGCCCCACTTGCCATTCTTTTTAGCTCGTGCTAAACCATTTGAAAAGGAAGCAATTTTTTGATAATCGGGCGGGATAACCCATTTTCCTGCTTCATCGATGATGCCATAAGCGTCCTCTTTCCTGACGATTGCCATGCCGTCGTGGAAGTTGCCCGCTTTTTCAAAGACAGTATCAATGATTAGAGCTCCGGTTTTGTCGATATAGCCATAGCGATGCCCGGTTCTGACCCATGCTTTGCCCTCGCTCATATCTCCGGCGGCATCCCATTTTCCGGGTATTTCCTTCCCATTTTTTTGTATAAAACAGACTGCGCCCTCCTCGTCTTGTACCCGAGCGCAACCGGATTTGAAATTCCACGCACCTTTGTACCGGAAGGGGATAGTGGTCTTTCCTTCCTTGTTGATAAAGCCCCACCTTCCTCCTATACGGGCAACGGCAAGCCCCTCGGAGAATGCCCGGACATCGTCATAGCGATTGGGGATAACCAATTGCCCCGTTTTGTCAATAAATCCCCATTTGTCAGGTGAAATGGGGTAATCGGAATCAATCGCGATTTCAGTATCGGGAAGTGGGGCATCGCTTTGGCATTGCCATTGAGGGATTGCCAATAACAGTACAAGTAAGTATCGGAATTTGGTATTCAACACTGTAATGCTTTGGTACGTTTACACTAAGGTCGCTGATTTAACAGGGACAATCCATCCTCTGGTATCTTCGATGGTGCCGGCTCTTAGTCCATCAATTTGAGCCTTAACCCAATTGCCAACTTTGAGGTTTTCCAATGGGAATTCCAGTACTCTATCTCTGTATGCAAGCTTATTTACCTTAGCGACAACTACGGCAGTTCCCGTTCCGAACACCTCCTGAAGTTCGCCCTTATCGTAGGCTTCCAGCACTTCGTGAATAGAGATGGGCTTTTCAAAGACTTCGTAGCCTTCATCTCGTAGTAAGGTGATGACACTTTGGCGTGTTGTCCCTTTGAGGATGCTTCCATCCGTTGCTGGCGTATATACCTTGTTATACATGACAAAAAAGATATTCATCGTACCGACTTCCTCGATGTATTCAAAGTCGTGTCCGTCCATCCACATCACCTGGTCATATCCTTTTTCTCTTGCGATGCGTGCCGGAAGCAGAGATCCGGCATAGTTACCTGCCGCTTTGGCTTCCCCTGTTCCTCCTCGTACCGCCCGAACGTATTTCTGCTCGGCAATGAGCGAGATTGGCTTGGGATAATAAGGACCTACTGGACCGGTAATAATGATAAATTTATAGGTCTTGGATTCCCCGACTTTGATATAATTATCTGTCGCAAACATAAAAGGACGTACATACATGGCACTACCTTTTTGTGGGGGAATCCAAGCTTGATCTAAATCGATTAGCGTGTGAAGACCTTCCAAAAATAATTCTTCGGGAATGGTTGGCATCGAGAGCCTTTCCGCCGAGAGATTGAAGCGGCGAGCGTTTAATTCCGGGCGCATCAATAGAGGTGTTCCGTCTATATGCTTGGAGGCTTTCATACCTTCAAAGACGGCCTGTCCGTAGTGCAGACTCATCATTGCCGGCTCAATTTGTATAGGACCATAAGGGACAATTTCTGGGTTTTGCCATTGACCGTCCTTGTAATCGACCACAAACATATGGTCGGAAAAGGTTGAGCCAAAAGTAAGGTTGTCAAAATCAACGGTTTCCAATCTGGAGTTGGTAGTTTTGGTGATTTTTATAGTAGAATTCATAAATTATGGATTTAGTAAATAACTTCGGTATAAGATACCCCTCTAAGCACAAAAATAGCATTTATTTTAAACAAAAGCAAATGATTTTTGATAATCGGAATCATTTATCAATAAAACTGCCTTGTGTGAAATATTATTTTGATTTTGCGGTATTTGTACTTTTGATGTTTACACTCATTCGCACCTGAATAATAAGTGCAGAAAGAAGGGTTAATAATCCTATAAAAACGATGGAATTATTCATGCCAAATGAATCAGCCAATACGCCCGTTAGAATGGCTCCGATAGCATAGCCCAAATCTCGCCATAGTCGAAAGATGCCAATACTCTCTGCCCTATCAACGGGATTGGTGTTTTCGGCGATGGTGGCCAAGAAGGTGGGGTAAACCAAAGCTGTACCCCAGCCTAAAACAGCTGACAGGAGGGCAAATTGAAGGAAATTGCCAGCTAGCGGAAAGAGCAAAAGTGTTATCGCCTGCAGTAGCATTCCTAGAAAAAGCAGTTGCTTTTTGGGGTATTTATCCGCCATTTTGCCTGTGAATAGTTGTCCAATACCCCAGACAGCAGGATAAATCGCCACTAGGATTCCAATATCCTTGATGGAAAAATTTTTAGCGATAAGCAGTAACGGGAAAATACCCCAAACCATTCCATCATTTAGGTTGTTGATAAGTCCTGCTTGAGATACTGAGCCTAATGTTTTGTCATTCCAGGTCGTATCCCAAAAAATATTTTTTAGACGGGGAATATTGTTCGAGGATGTCTCTTTGGCAACGTGGTGATGCGTGTCTTTAATGAAAAGGATGCTCACTAGAAGCCCCAATACGACAAGGAAAATACCAATGTAGAAAGGGTAGGGGCGCAGTCCGTATTGATTGGCGACCCATCCCGTAAAAAAAGCAGTAATAGCGACTGCGATATAACCGGCAGATTCATTAATACCCATGGCTAGTCCCCGCTGTTTGTCCCCGACCAAATCAATCTTCATGACGACGGTACTACTCCATGCCAATCCCTGATTGACACCCAGTAACACATTGGCAAATATTATCCAGTTCCAGTTGGGGGCATACATTAAGATAAAGGGAATGGGAAGCCCCACTAGCCATCCTATGATTAATAATTTTTTTCTGCCCAATTTGTTGGCGAGTGTTCCGGTATAGTAATTGGTAATGGCTTTAGTTATCCCAAAAACAACGATAAAAGATAGAATGGTTGATTTTAAAGCTAAACCAAACTCATCTTCGGCTAAAGCCGGTAGTACAGAGCGTTCCAGTCCGACCATGCCTCCCACAAACGCATTGACGATGACCAATAGCGTGAATTGCTGCCAGTTCTCTTTTAATCCGAGTTGTACTTCTTTTTTTATCATTATTAGTAATTTGTCAAATTAAAATTCAGGATAACTACTCAGGCATACCTAAAAACAGGAGCCCTCAGGTAGTTAACAAAAATAAATTCAAACTCCAAAATATTGAATATTTTTTTTATAGGATATAAATTTAGAGGGCTTTGTCCTCAATATACGTTATCTTTGCAGAGCACTAGACATTTGGAGCGATTTGAGATTCTATGAGTGTAAGGTTTAAATTTTTAGATGGAAAAACAGGATAAAAAAATATTGATTGTAGATGATGAACCGGATATTATTGACTTCCTGAGTTATAATTTGTTGAAAGAAGGGTATCAAATATTTTCGGCAAACGATGCCCTGTCCGGTATTAAAATTGCTGAGCAAGAGCGCCCGGATATGATTATCCTTGATATCATGATGCCCGGAATGGACGGGGTTGAAATGTGTCATCAGTTGCGACAAAATCCTTTATTTGATGAGACTCTAATCACTTTTCTGACGGCAAAGGAGGAGGATTACTCTCAAATAACAGCATTCGATGTAGGAGGAGATGATTACATTTTGAAGCCATTAAAACCCAAGGTGTTTTTGAGCCGAATCCAGGCGCTTTTTAGAAGGAATAAGCGACTCTCCAAAACAGTAAAGGCCGCCTATCAGGATGAGGAAGAAATTCACATCTCCGATTTGATAATCAGCAAGGGAAAAAGAAGCGTGTTGAAGGGAAGGCAGGTCATAGAACTGACTCGAAAGGAATTTGAATTATTGTTGTTACTGGTATCAAAGCCGGGCAAGGTATTTACCAGGGATGAAATCTATGAAAATATATGGGGAGATGATGTTATTGTCGGAAGCCGAACCATTGACGTACACATACGGAAATTACGAGAAAAATTGGGAAAAAAATACATCAAAACAAATAAGGGGATTGGCTATAAATTTGAATTTTAATGAAAAATCCAACACCTAGATACATCGCCAGCGTTAGTGCTTTTTTTACCGCCGTTTTTGTTTTGGTATTTCACCTCGTTCTGGTATTGTTGAAGTTAGTGACTGGAAGCTGGTATGTATTGTTGCTGCCACCTGTCGTCGTTTATGTCGTCGCCTATTTCGTTTTTTTATACTATTTGAAACGCTATATTTATCGGAAGATAAAACTCATTTATAAGACAATTCATCACACAAAAACTGATCCGCTTCACAAGCAGGAAGCTATTGATTCGGGAGAAAATGTAATTGAAAAAGTGGAAACGGAGGTCGCCAATTGGATTGTCAAAAAAGAGAAAGAAGAAGAGGAGTACAAAAGATGGACAGAGTACAGGCGTAAGTATATCGGGGATGTTTCTCATGAGCTAAAAACGCCCATTTTTAATATTCAGGGTTTCCTACACTCGCTAATTGATGGTGCTTTGTATGACGAAAAGGTCAATACTTCCTTTTTGAAAAAAGCGGCTAAAAATGCAGACAGATTACAAACTATAGTGGAGGATTTGACCTTGATTTCTGATTATGAATCCGACTCCCTCGTACTCGATAAGCAACCATTTGATATAAAGAATTTGGTACTGGAGGTATTTGAAGAGTTGGAGCGCAAAGCACAAAAGCGACAAATAACACTTCGCTTTAAGCCCGATGCCGATACGGGATTTACCGTCCTTGCCGATTATGAAAGTATCAGGCAGGTACTGATTAATATCGTTCATAATTCGATTAAATACGGTCGGGAAAATGGCGAGACTACTGTTAGCTTTTATCAGATGGGAACCAATGTTTTGGTCGAGGTGGCTGATACGGGTATTGGGATTCCACAGCAGTCAATTACCCGTATTTTTGATAGGTTTTATCGTGTAGATAAGGGGCGTTCGCGCAAGCATGGTGGTTCCGGATTGGGGCTTTCTATCGTCAAACATATCATCGAGGCGCATGGGCAGACCATCAATGTGCGTAGTCGGGAGGGTGTCGGCACGACCATTGGCTTCACTCTGGAAATGGTGAGGTGAATCTGCAAATGAACGTTATTTTATTTCCCAATTAATATTTTCCATTCTTTCCTTAATGATTTTTAGTGTTTCCAAAATCTCAATTTCACTTGGTAATTTTCCATACACAAATTTGCTGAAAATAGAAAAATAAGTTGTTTTTAATTTATCCCAAACACTTTTACTTTCTTTAAAAATAATTGCTTGTCCGGGATGATTTCGTAGCCATTCATTCCCTCTTTTAAAGCTCAACATATCGTCATTTGCTACTTTTACCAGTAGTTCATTGAATTCTTCTGTGTCAAAAAATCTTTTAATACTTTTATCTTTTAACATTTGGTTTAAATCGTAAATATGTCTGATTTTATTATTCAAATCTTCGATTGGGTTGCTTGTGTATGAAAAGCGAACTAAACTCATTATCTTCTCGCAAAATGTTCTTTTGGGGCTTAAAACTTTTACTTCAAATGGTTTAAGTCCGTATTCTTCCGCAATTTGATGTTGATTTGTTTCAATAATCATTTCGTAAATCAGAGAATTTACCTTTCCATTTTCAAATGGCTCAAAGCTTCCAAGCCAAGTCGCTTCTACAATTATATTATCGCGAATTTGCCCGAATAATCCTTCAAATATTTTGGGGTAACTGTGACCTGTTTTTCTAATCATTCCTTTTTTGTTGGTTATTCCATTTATTTCGATCTCAGGAAGAATTGTCTCAACTATTTTGGTGATTTTTTTAAGTTTGTTTTTTAATTGATTACTGCTTTCATCGTCTTGTTTTAGTAAAACGATGTCAATATCTTCTGAAAATCTATCAATCATGTGATTGCATTTTGACAGTGCCGTACCACCTTTAAAGATACAATATTTTTCTGTATAACTCGTAAAAATGGCATACAAAGCAAGTGTAACCCAATAATCCTTTTCAATATAAATTTCCGGAATACCTTTTAATTGTGATGTTGCAATTATAGCGTCTTTAAAAAGCTCTTTGTTTTCGTGTAGGTTCATTTAATATTCCATTTTTCAATTGTTGGTAATATTTCCTTTGCTATCCCCAATTTATACTCTGATAGTGGATTTAGGCTTTCTTCTAAACTAGTCAGGTCTATTTTATTTCCCGTATTTTCTAATAATGCCCCAAAAAATGCTCTAACTCTTGGCGGATATGATAAAGCTATTCTCAATAATTCTTTCGATTGATTTTTATCGAATTCTTTTAATTTGGTTATTAATATTTCAACTGCCGATTTTTTATCTAAATCAGGAATTTTTTTCCAATCTTTCAAAGCATCCAAATATTCGAGATATTTGTAATTATCATCGGTAACTTCTACATAACTTTTGACGGCATTGGCTTTTATACTTCCTTTTGAGATATAAATCCTTTTTTCACGACTTGCTATACTAATTTCTTTTGGAATTTGCGTTGTCAACCCCATTTTGTTATAAAGCAATAAGCCCGTGATATAAGCTATTCTTTTGCCATTATTAAACAAATAGGGGGTGATTATTTTCTCTTCATTAGGTCTAAGTTCGCCAAATACAGTTTGTTTTGGTTTGTAGAAAACTCCCGTTGAAATACGTTTGATTTTTCCTTTTTTTATCAGTCGTTCTATGGTTTTAGAAGTGGCTGAATACTCTTCTTTCTTTATTGAAAAATCTTGGTAGGTAAAAGTATTTCCCCTTTCAAAACTATTAATTTTTTCTTGTATTTTCTTTGCAATATTCATACTGCAAATATAATTCTTTTTTTGTAAAATGTCAAGTATTTTGCTCAATTTACTTGACAAGTGTTCTTTTAATGACGCCCAACTATGGTATATGGGTTTTTGCGTGAGGGATAGGAGTGACCCGACCAAAGGCCTGCCTCCCGACAGAAACGAGAGAGGTAGGCCTGCCTCCCAACTGAAAGGAGGGAGGCCTGCCTCCCAACTGAAAGGAGGGAGGGGTCTGGACAGAATGCGGAAGACGGGAGCGAAGCGGATCTACCTGGCTACAATAAGGTATAGAATGCAGTTAGACAGGCTCACGGATAGCAATTGACGCTTTCGGTCATTGTTGTTAACCCGACCCTCAGGGGCACGCCCCAGTACGGGCACGGCCCAGTACGGGCACGCCCCAACAGATTAACTTAATTTTGTCCGAGTGTCCTAAAAAATTTAAGATTAATACGCTAGTTTGTGATTATACCTTATCTTTGTCGGCTTTATATGACGAATTATGATAGTAATAACCGGCTTATTTGTGAAATATGGGGATCGAGTCCTGTTTGATTACCTGAATCTGACCATCAAACCAAAAGATAAAATTGGCTTGGTAGGACGGAACGGGGCGGGGAAATCTACGCTTCTGAAGATAATCGCAGGAGAGCAGTCACCTGATAGTGGAAAAGTTAACGTTCCCGGTTCGGCGACTATTGGCTACCTCCATCAGGAAATGTCACTCCCAAAGGGACGGACGGTGAAGGAAGAGACTCTGCGAGCATTTGACCATATTCACGAAATGGAACGGCGGCTGGAGTATTTACACGGCGAGATTGATACCCGGACGGATTACGAAAGCGATGATTACACTCGGTTACTCAACGAGTTTACAGATTTGAATGACCGCTTTGTTATGGTGGGAGGTGCTAATATGGAGGGTGAAACCGAGCGGGTACTAAAGGGACTGGGTTTTAAACAACGGGACTTTGATAGGCTGACCGATGAGTTTAGTGGTGGATGGCAGATGCGAATCGAATTGGCCAAAATGCTACTTCAAAAACCGGATTATCTGCTACTCGATGAGCCTACCAACCATCTTGACATAGAATCAATCATTTGGCTAGAGTCTTTTCTGAAGGATTATCCAGGGGCGGTGATTACCATTTCGCACGATAAGCAATTCCTTGATAATACAACGAGTCGTACGATTGAAATCGAGTTGGGAAAGATATTTGAATACAAAGCTTCCTATAGTAAGTACGTCGAATTGCGGAAGGAACGGCGAGAAAAACAAATGGCGTCCTTTGATAATCAGCAGCGGGTAATCGCACAGAAGGAACGTACCATCTCTCGCTTTATGGCTAAAGCCAATAAGACGAAAATGGCACAGTCCATGCAAAAGCAATTGGACAAAATGGAGCGTATCGAAATAGATAACGCGGATACTGCCTCCATGAAATTGCGCTTTCCGGAGCCCCCAAGGTCGGGACAGATAGTGTTGGACGGGCAGGGCGTAGTCAAGAAATATGGTGATTTAATGGTATTGGACGGGGTTGACCTGAGGATTGAAAGAGGTGAAAGGGTTGCCTTTGTAGGACAAAACGGACAAGGGAAAACAACGCTGGCAAAAATATTGGTTGGTGATATTCCTCCTACTGCCGGGGAGGTCGTTAAGGGGCATAATATACATTTGGGGTACTACGCTCAGAATCAGGCGGCAGAGCTGGACGGTAAAATAACCCTGTTGGAGACGATGGAGCTGCATTCCCCTCCCGAAAAACGTACCCAATTGCGTAAAATACTAGGTAACTTTATGTTCAGCGGGGAGGATGTTGACAAGAAGGTGTCCGTTCTGTCGGGTGGCGAACGCGCCCGTCTTGCGCTGGCGTGTCTGATGCTACGCCCAGTCAATTTGCTTATCCTTGATGAGCCGACTAACCACATGGACATTATTTCCAAGGAAGTACTCAAAGAGGCGGTGATGAATTATACCGGTACGCTGATTGTCGTTTCCCACGATAGAGAATTCTTGGGAGGGCTGACTGAAAAAACCATTGAGTTCAGAGATCATCAGTTGAATACCTATCTTGGGGATGTGAATTTCTTCCTGGAAAAACGTGCCTTGGATAATATGCGAGAGGTCGAGCTTAGAAACGTGCAAAAGGCTGCTCCTGCCAAGAAGAAAGAACTCTCCTACGAAGAGCGAAAAAAGCTGACAAGAGCCGTCTCCAATGCAGAGAAAAAAATCGACCGGTTAGAAAAAGAAATTGAAGCCTACGACCTCAGGATGGCAGACCCCGCCTTCTACGAAGACCCCAATATGGATAGTGAAATGGAGAAGTACAAATCTTTAAAGAAGTCATTAGATGAGGCGATGGAGGAATGGGAAGCGGCGCATGAGGCATTGGAGGGAGTCTGATATAAGGTTAAAAGGCTAAATCAAAGATGCTGACAGGTGCAACCTCGTCAGTAGGCTAAAGTGTTTCTTGTTTTGTGTTTTGTGAATAAAACTCTACTACTGACGAACTACGTTTTCAGTATCTTCGATTTTAAATTTCACCCCACTTTTAGATTCCATCAAGCTTCATATAGTTTGGTTGCCATTCGACAAGTACGTATTTGTCTTTCCCGTTTTCGGTTGTCTTCCAAAAGCCATATTCGTAGCAAAAGAGATAAACGTTTCCTCCTTTGGTTTTCCAATAATGTGTGAAAATTCGGGGATTGAATCCCGCGTCAATGAGCTTTTGGGCGCGGATGGTAGATTTTCCGGATTTATTAAAATGCTTTAGAAGCCGGTGGTTTAAACGCAATTGGTTATCTATTCTTCGATAAAAAGTCGGTGTTTTACCTTTATTTTTTTGGTAATGGTAATCAGATTTGCAGTAATCTGAGCAATAGAGTTTATCTACTCTTCCTGTGAATTTTTTATTGCAGGCGAGGCATTTCTTTTCCATCATTTTTTCATTATTCGTAGATTTCTACGGATTATTATTCGTTTAATTCTACGGCTAAGATAGGTTTTTATTTTACAATCCAACTAATATTGCATAAATATTATAATAATTCTTTCCAAAAAAAGGGTAATTTTATGGTCACATTAAGGAAAATAATACATAACGGAGATGAGCGAATTTCATTAACATTTGCTTTTGATTCTTGTATTATAAAGCAGATTAAGCAGATAGAAGGGAGCAGTTGGTTTCCACAGGGTAAATATTGGCACATTCCTTATACGAAAAAAGCTTATAAGCAGTTTGTACAGTTAAATATCCCTTTTAAAATCGATGACGCCGGTAACACTAGTAAGTCTCTACACAATAGTGATAATAACGGCATAGCTATTCAGCAGGAAGCGCTCTCGGCAGGTCCATCTATAGAGACAAATACGCAGGATGCCGACATACACCAGCAGGGCGATAATGGTATTATTGTCCGGTGGAATAATAATCGATTTTATATTACGATGGCTTACATCAAAAGGGATGTAGATTTTATCAAAAGTCTTTCCGGGAGTTGGTGGAATTCCAAATACAAGCAATGGGTCGTCAGAAGTACTGTCGAAAATCTAGAGCAGCTTAATCAGCACTTTGCGTGTTTTGATGGGAAGACCTTCTCGAAATTGTATGAATTGATTATGAAAAATCAGTCTCCCGTTATTTTAGAGCTATTCAAAAGTCCTGAATATCCTGAGCACGTATTTTTGCGTTTAAAGGGCTATCGAGCTGATGTTGCGTTCATCAAGACCATTCCTTACAGGACTTATAATCCGGATTTGAAGCGATGGCGGATACCTTGTGATAAGGAGTTAACCGATCGGATTATCGCTCATTACAAAAGTGCAGGCGCGACCATTGTTAACCGCTTGCCCAAGGAGGAGAAATCCTATTATCGCGAGCGCGAAAAGATGCGGGATTGGATTAAAACGGTACTAAAGAAAATCCCCGTTGCGCAAAAGGAGGTATTGAGCAAGTTTATCGACATGATGGTGCGGCAGCGCTATAGTAGAAAGACGATAAAGA
Organism: Saprospiraceae bacterium; assembly: GCA_027008975.1. Classification (GTDB taxonomy): domain Bacteria; phylum Bacteroidota; class Bacteroidia; order Chitinophagales; family Saprospiraceae; genus JALVDO01. Next base: position 11,487 of record JALVDO010000281.1, read on the forward strand.
GTTATGTTGGGAAATTATCCAGCCTAATGAATTTTCATGGCGGCAAGCCATTGACCGAATTAACAGCAGACGATGCTAATACCTACCTCCTCTATCTTGCAAAGGAGGGGCTTTCGGAGAGTCTGCAGAATATGGTTTTTAGTGCCATTAAGTTGTATTACGAAAAGGTAGAATACGTATCCGAATTCGATTTAAGTCGAATGAGGCGCCCTAGAAAGGGTTCTTATTTGCCCAGCATACTTTCAAGAGGAGAGGTAGAGCGAATGCTTGCTTCTACCAATAATCTAAAGCATTTAAGCATTTTGTATTTGCTATACGGTGGTGGACTTCGCAGAGCGGAGCTTATTGGTATGCGGGTGCAGGATGTTCTATGGGAGCGCAATCAGATACTTATCAAGGGGGGCAAGGGTAAGAAGGATAGGATGGTAATGCTCAGTCAGATGCTCAAGGAGTTGCTTGCGAGATATTTTGATGAATATCAGCCGGAATATTGGTTGTTTGAGGGACGAACCAGTCGGCAACAGTATTCCGGGAGCAGTGTAAGATCCATAGTGAAAAAGGCGGCACATCAAGCAGGCATCAAGAGACGGGTGACCCCTCACACGCTAAGACACTGCTTTGCCACCCATTTGATGGACGGCGGATTAGATTCCCGATACATCCAAGAGTTATTGGGGCACAAAGATATCAAGACGACGCTCATCTACACTCATGTGACTAACCGCTCTATGAATAACATTACCAGTCCACTCGATCAGCTCCGCCTCCAACAGAAAAATTAAGGCAATCGCATAAAAAAGTAAAAAGTAAAATGTTCCCGCGGAGAGCACAAAGGATTCGCCAAGGTTCGCGAAGGTTAATGTTTTTATAACCAAAAAAGCAATTTAATATTCTTAATCATAGGTGAAGTATAACATCTGGATTTTTATGCGATTGCCATGACAGAAAAAAAAGAGTAGTTGAAAAAGTGCGATAAATCATATATATTTGTGCAGGTATAAGTAAGTTGTACGCAATTTTGAAAGACCAGATAGAATCCAAATTTTCAAACAAAAAAAGATGTAAGTTGCAAGTTTCAACAA
>JALVDO010000282.1 GCA_027008975.1 Saprospiraceae bacterium
CTTTTTATAATAAATTTAACAATCCCGGCGTTACTTGGATTAGTGATAATCGTCAAAACAAATGTAAGCAAGCGGTTGGGATTGAATGATTTGTAGGGTCAGAGCTTGTCCAAAATTGATTCTTTATGAAAAATAACAAAAAATGGATGGTTGTGTTGCTCGGAATTGTTTCGTTCTGGGCATTTGCGAATTCAGAACAAGTCGTTGCACCGACCCCGATTGTGCAGAATTTGGATGCCTGCGCTATAGACAATACGGCCTTCCAGGATGGAGAAGAACTCGTCTATAAAGTGTATTACAACTGGAATTTTATCTGGGTTTCGGCTGCGGAGGTGACCTTTCGAGTACGGGATTATGGCGGGAATTATCATATTACTGCCGACGGGCGCACGTATAAATCCTATGATTGGGCATTCAAGGTGAGGGATTATTACGAGTGCGATATAGATAAGAATTCTCTACTGCCGGAGCATTCTGTTCGTAGTGTCAGAGAGGGAGGCTATCGTTTGTATGACGAGATGGACTTTGATCAAGATGATAAAAAAGTCGTTTCCAAAAGGGGAAAGACGAAGAATGATACACGCCAGCAAACTTTTGAAATTGAGAATTGCGTTCACGATATGCTTTCCATTATTTATTATATTCGGAATGTTGAATTCAGTCAATTTAGGAAGGGTGATGTTCTCCCATTTGAGATTTTTATGGATAAAAAAGTATGGCCACTGCAGTTGAAGTACGCCGGAAAAGAAACAGGAAAAAAAGTAAAGGGCATTGGTACTTTTAATACTAATAAATTTAACCCTCAGTTGATAACCGGCGGCGTTTTCAAAGAAGGAGATGAAATGACCGTATGGGCATCCGATGACAAAAATAATATTCCCGTAATGATAGAGTCTCCCGTTTCTGTAGGTAGTGTGAAAGTTGTTTTGAAGAGCTATAAGGGGTTGAAGTACCCGTTGAGTTCAAAAATAAAATAAATACGTGAAAAAAATATCTTATGGTGTAGCGCTGGCAGTTGTTTTCTTTCTTGGCCTGTTTATTGCCAACTGGTACAGTGCCCGGAATGCAGTGTCCGAAAGCAAGTCAGAGTCGGTTGTCCTACTGGAAAAAGTACGGAAAGTGATGAAGCTCGTGACCATCGAAGGCGAATACAATGAGACTTACGATGAGCGCAATATCAAGAAAGTAACCCTCTATCTTCCCTTTCCAACCGTATGGGGCTTTTCGAAAAAAGCCATGATGCAGGTGAAAGGGAAGGTACTCGTCGGCTATGATATGCAGCAAATAAAAATAACCGCCGACAGTCTCAATCGCATCATCACCCTCAGCAATCTTCCCGAACCCGAAATACTTGCGATTGATGCCGATGTCGCCTTCAAGAATATTAGCGAAAGCTACTTTAATAGTTTTACTCCGGAAGATTACACCCAGCTTAATAAAAATGCTAAAAATGCCCTTCGGGAAAAAGCCATCGAGGAAGCCCTGCTGAATAGAGCGGCAGAGCAGGGAAACCAACTGGTCGAAGTCGTGCGTTATATGACCAATGCCGTTGGCTGGCAATTGCAGATTGACAGCACTCGGCAAAAATTCCCCGGATGAAATGGATGCAACCACCAATCTCAAACAAATCCCCCAACAAAAAACGAAACTGCTCGCTGCGACCTGCGGTCGTAATGCGTATATTGGTGTAGGCTTTTAGCCGAAAATGCACTATACCATAGGTTGAAAACCTAAACTTTAGTACGGTTTGCGACTACAAGTCGCACCGAGCAGTTATGAAAGAGTTGCAACTTGGTAATCTACGTTTATGTGGCTAAAGCCACTTCTTGCTACCCTTTCTTGTCCGTTTGCTAAAGCAAACGGTAATTCCCAAAACGAATTGTAATAGATAGAACTGACGATAGTAGCCGAGGCTAACCGTATTTTTCCCTTTCTGTTTTTTACCGTCGGTTTTAACTTTACCGTCGGTTTTAACCGACGGCTAGAAACTCGACAAAAAAGTGGCTTTAGCCACATTACTTTTCTTACTATATCCACCCATATTTTCTCATAAGTTAAATCTCAAGCTGCTCGCGACGACCTGCGGTCGTAATGCGTATATTGGCGTAGGCTTTCAGCCGAAACCGCACTAAACCATAGGTTAAAAACCTAAAGTTTGGTATGGTTGGAGACTACAAGTCACACCGAGTAGGTTTCTAAATCTTCACTATTTTATCATCGGTTATTTTGTATAGTGAGCTTGATTCACCCCGAGTATTAATCTGAGGCATAACATTAGTGTTTTTAAAGAGTTTAACTTCAAAATGACGACTCCTTTCCTTATACCAAATCAGATAATCTATGTCTTCGGGTGGTGAGACAAGCAATGAATCTAACACTATTGAATCTGCCATTAGTAATAAATAAGATTTTTTCTTAACTATATCCTTATCGTTTTGCCTATAAAGATTAACGTGAATGATTTTGTGACTATTATCATAATTTACAACACCGCTACCTTTTATTAAATAAGAGAAACCGTTAGGTTTTTTCCTCTTTAGAATTTCGGTAAAGAAATAATCCGGATTTAGCTCTCTTTTTTCCATTACATCGACTATGAAGTCTTTAAAAAGTATAGGCTGATTTACTTTTCTATTTTTTTTGTCTTGGCTAATAGTGTCAGAAGAAAATATAGATGAACTATCCACTTTTGTATTCCTATCAATACATGATGAAAAACATATCGCTACAAGGTAAAAAAGAAAAAATACTCTCATGCCATTTGCTTATTTTTGTTCTAAAAATCGGACCATTGCTTTTTTCTTATTATGAATTACTGCTCGCTGCGACCTGTGGTCGCATTGCGGTCATTGGCGAAAAAATTGCAACCCTAAGTCTCCAAAGCTTTTTAGTCTATCGCGGAGGTAACATGGCTCCAAATGGAAGAATTGCCAAGAACAAAATTATTAATATCAACACCTTTATCAAACTGGAGTCAATTATTTTAAAAACCAAATAATACAATACGTATAATGGCATCAAAAAAGCTAATATCGTTATGGAGTTAATCCCTTCGCCCCCCAGCAAATTATCTAAAACGATTGTATATATACTTGCCAAGAAGGAAGCATGTCTTCCATTAAACCAAACAGGAAGATGCAATGACAATATTGTTAGTGAGAATAAAATATTTAAATATAAGTTTTGCCCTTTCATGTCTTGCTCGGGATTTTGTTTGTACTTGACGACAATAATGCAACAATGCCTAAGTGTTGCTGCGCTAAACCGCGTAACTATTTAATTATTTTTACCAAGAGGAAATTGAATGGAGTTAAAAAAAGATTTTGCAGATGACAAAGCAATGGCGTGCTGAGATTGAATCCTTATTATTAGGGTCTCAGGACAATCGCGATTTTGATTTTCATAATTAAGCATATAGTAAGTCACCTCATTTTGATTTTCTTTTGACCCAATCAATCTGGTTATTAAATATCCCGTTGTATCATTTTCGACATATAGCTTTTCCAAAGACGGTGGAATTTTAATCTGAAAATCGAAAATGGTATCTTCATATTGAATGCTTGCCACCAAAGAATCATTAATGGATTGAATGTGAATCT
>JALVDO010000283.1 GCA_027008975.1 Saprospiraceae bacterium
AATGGATGGGTTTCTTCATCAGTTCTGTACCAATTTATCAGGTTTCTCATGGCATCTTCTGTTTCATACCCTGCATTTGTTGTTTGAAAAATAATTTGCTTCGTCCCGTCAGGTAATGTTGCCTCGACAGCATTGGTGTGCTGCTTATAGTTTCCTTTATGCCATCCATCTTTTTCGCTATATTTCAATAACAAGTTATGTAAGTTTTTAATATTACTTTCTGTTATCTCTATTTCTTGAAAATTCTCTGAAATTAACTCAAGTACTTCAAAATACCCAACAACTTCCTGCTCATCCCTATTTTCTATTTTTGATATTTCTAAATTGTCTAATAAAGCTTTTACTTCTTCATTACTCATTTTTGACCCCTCAATTCTTGTCGATGCTCCAACACTCCTTACCGTTGCAATATTTTTTAATTGTTTTAAACTTTTCCCTTCTCGTTTCTCAACATTTGTCCACGAGGCATCAAATCTGTCAATTTTACTAACTAGTCGCAGTAAATTCCAATTTAAGTTTATTTCAAATAGGTATACTTTATCTTTCATACTGCAAATATAGGATTAATTCGTTCAAAATGATACGATATGAAACGAAAATATTCGTTTTTGATACGATTTTTTCCCTAATACTGTTCGCTCCCTTGAAAGCCCACACATACCCCATTACCCATACCCACATGCACGTACCGGTGCGTGCACGTACCGGTGGGGGCGCGTACCGGTGCGGGCAAGCTGTGCAGGCAGGGCTTGCACCGAAGGATCGGTCACTCATTCATTTTTTGATTTAAGTCATAAGTTGATAAGCATTTTCGGTTTTTTAAGTAGTAACCCTATACCTAAAGAACCTGACTGACTATTTTATGAACGACATCAGCATCGCCCATCGTATAGTAATGTAAACAAGGCACCCCTTTTTCTTTTAATTCCTTTGATTGTGCGACCAACCATTCAATACCGACCTCTTTCCGCTCCTCTGCATTTTTTGCCTTGGAGATTCCATTCACCAAATCATCGGGCATATCAATGTGAAACAAACGAGGGATGGATGTCAACTGGTATTGTTTCGTTATGGGTTTCAATCCCGGAATAATAGGTACTGTAATGCCCGCAGCTCTGCATCTTTCAACATAATCAAAATACTTTTGGTTATCGAAAAACATCTGCGTGACGATGTACTCAGCCCCGGCGTCTATTTTGGCTTTGGTGAATTTTAAGTCCAGATTCGCATTGGGCGCTTCGAAGTGCTTTTCCGGATAACCGGCAATTCCTATGCAAAAGTTGGTTTTGGCGCCTTCCTCACCGTGTAGATATTTCCCCTCGTTCATGTCTTTAATCTGGCGTATTAAATCAATGGCGTATTTATTCCCGCCTTCCTCCGGTACAAATTTACTGTCAAACTGCCGAGCGTCCCCTCTTAGTGCAAGTACATTATTGATATTCAAAAAATTCAAATCAATCAGTGCATTTTCCGTTTCCTCCCTGGTAAAGCCACCGCAAATCAGGTGTGGAACGGCATCTACCCCGTACCGGTGAATAATGGAGGCACAAATCCCAACGGTACCCGGACGTTTCCTTACTGCAACCTTCTCGAAAAAGCCACTTGACTGTTTTTTGTAAATAAAATCCTCGCGGTGATAAGTCACATCGATAAAAGGGGGCTTGAACTCCATTAGTGGATCCAGGGTGTCAAATATGGATTGAATATCCCCTCCTTTCAATGGGGGGAGGATTTCAAAGGACACCAATGTTCTTCCTTCTGCTTTTTCAAAATATTCCGGAACCTTCATTTTTTCAATTTTTATGAGCCCAAATGTACAAACATCTAAAACAGAATGCTTACGCAACATCTGTTTTTCGTCTGCAAAGTTGCAATCTTGGGCTAAAATCGGGTGGGATGACCATTTCTTTATTACTTTTTTTTAAATTCACGCCTTCAAATAATCCGTCAGACCCGCCCCGTACGAGGCAGGCAGGAATAAATTTTAACTTATTTTTTATGAATAATAAACGAATCTTTCTACTTATAAACGCTCTTGTATTACTCACGATTTCTGCTTTCGCTCAGCGAAGCAATCAAATCGAAATTGCAGAAAAATACGCAAAATCTCAAATTGAGAATTGGCACCTCACCGCTGCCGATGTCGAGCATCTTATGGTGACCGATTTCTACAAAACTGCTCACAATGGTGTCACCCATATCTTTTTCAAGCAATCTTTTAACGGTATTGAGGTGAAAAATGCCACAATGGGCATTCACCTTAATCAGGAAAACATGGTGGTCTATTCCACTCAAAACTTCATTTCTGATTTGGCGACAAAAGCCCCGCCTTCACAACCGATATTGACCCCGCAGGATGCAATTGCAAAAGCCGCTAGTGCCGTTGGTGTTAGTTTGCTACAACGTCCTACTTTAATTGAAGCAAAAGGGAAAACCAATTTTGTTTTTTCAGGTGGGAATATTTCAAATTCCGATATTCCCGTCACCTTGGTTTTTTATTTCGACCCCATGTCTGAGAACATCTATTTAGCATGGGATTTATCCATAGATCAGGTTGATAGCCCGGATTATTGGAGTATTCGAGTCGATGCCCGCTCCGGTAGAATATTACAAAAAAATAATTGGACGCTTTATTGCCAAACAAAAGATATCACAAGCGGATACTGTATGGATGAGAATGGCTTAAAAAAGGAAAGTGAGAACACCCAAGTAGTACTAGGTTTGAGCGGAAATCCGACATATAACGTATTCCCGGCGCCTTTTGAAAGCCCTTTAAACGGCGGGCGTGTGCTAGAGGTCAACCCCGCGGATAACGTGGCCTCTCCCTTTGGCTGGCATGATACAAACGGAAATGATGGTGCGGAATATACCATTACCAGAGGCAATAATGTGCACGCATACCTCGACCTCGACGATACAAATGCTTCGGCAGGAGATGAGCCGGATGGAGGTCCCGATTTATTATTTGATTTCCCCTTCAATCCGGAGTTAGAACCCGATGGAAATAGGGAAGCTGCAATCACTCAATTGTTTTATGTCAATAATAAGATTCACGACTTCACCTATCACTATGGCTTCGATGAAGCGGCGGGCAATTTTCAGGTGATGAATTATTCAGGTGAAGGCCAGAGTGGGGATGCTGTGAAGGCTGAAGGGCAAGATGGCAGTGGTGATAACAACGCTAACTTCAGCACACCGTCTGATGGTGGTAGTGGTCGAATGCAAATGTTTTTATGGGACAGAGTCAATGGGAAATTGTTGAACGTGACCCGTCCATCAGGTATTGCAGGAGGCTATCAGACAGGTACTGCATCCTTCGGTCCGGCTATCAACGCGGAGGCTATTGAAGGACAGGTCGTAATCGGGTTGGATGCTACTCCCAATCCAACTTTGGGGTGTGGCGAAACCATTAATACGGATGAGGTGGAAGGGAAGATTGCAATGGTTGACAGAGGAATCTGTTTTTTTGAAGAAAAGACCCTCAATCTGGAAGCTGCAGGTGCTATTGCTGTCATTATTTGCAACTTCGAAGAAGGCGTAATTGGAATGGGAGGAGGCGTAGATGGGCAAGATCCCGGTATTCCAACGGTGATGTTGA
>JALVDO010000284.1 GCA_027008975.1 Saprospiraceae bacterium
AAAATACTTAATGCCATCAGCAGGTGTGTAGGTTGCAGGATCAACACCACCAAGCGCCGTGCCATCGTAAGCCAGTCGATTGATTAAAAACAGGGTTTTATTGATGGCTTCTGCCGTCAAAACCTGACCGATAAATCCATCGAGATTGTCGCCGCCGAGATAGATGTTGTTGTCGGGGTCGAAGGTGCCATCGGCATGGTCGGGTGTATTTACTCCATCCGGAACAACTTCTTCTTCATTGCCATCGTGGAAAGCGCCGAGCATATCCTGTGCCCATAGGTATTGTTTCATCATAGTCTGCCCCATCGCACCAGGATTGAGTACCTTATCCATTTTACTTCTATCCCATCTCAATGTACTAAAATCGGAAGCAAAATTAGCAGCTACCGGTTGCGGCAGGTGTGGATCTCCCTGCATAAATTCACCAAATTGAGGCCATGGATTGGCTGGAGGTGTCTGATTGGCACCCTGACCAAAATGCATAATGTTTTTCCTCAACTCGTCATCTTCGTTAAACCCGTTGGGAGTACCGCCGGTGAAGGTGCCGTCAAATCCGTCCGGCTCATTGGCTGCCATGTTCATAATAGCTGGTGCCCACATCATGTGCAGTCCCATTCCAGACCGGGAAACAATATTACCCAACTGGTAACGGGAGTACTCATAATTTTCTATTCCGAGTGTATATGCGATGGAGTCGGGACTATTCAAAACCATTGGATCCAAATCGTCGAGGTTATAACCAAGTGCTTCCGCAAATGGCTCTCCACTTTCGTTGATTTCATTCGCCAATAACATCTGCTGTGATGTAATAAAATTGTCTGTATTGGTAATGGCAAACTGCGCCTGAGCGTAATAACCCATTACAAGTAAAAATAGTAATGTAAACGTACCTTTCATCATGTATTTGTTTTTGTTAAAAAATAAATTGTTCGATTTGCAATAACAAAGGAGCAGGATGTTTGCCGGTTGGGGTGTCGCCATAGAGACGCTTTGTGAAGGTGGCTACTTTAAAAGAAAAGGTGATGTCTTGGGACGGACAAGTGGAGGAGCATTGAACAATGTAAAAGATGAACTTTGGACAATTAATCTAATAGTTTTGCAATATCCCTTACAAAAAAGGTATTGAAATATTAGGCTGCTGATTCCTTGTCATTAAAATGAAAAATGTATCTTGCAACCTAAAAATTATGCTCTATGAAAAAAAGACTACTCTTTCTGATTATTTTATGTTTTAATCTCGGTATCAAATCTCAAACTGTAGGCTTGAAACAATATGAAGTAGGTGCGCAGGATGGTTATGTGCTATTCGGTCCTTTCTCCTCTCAGAATGTTTATTTGATTGATAATTGCGGGCGGTTAGTACACAAGTGGGAGACGGATTTCAAGCCGGCAGCAGCTACCGTTTTTTTGGGAAATGGGCATTTGCTGAAGACGGCATCCTCAGGGCCTCCTGCCAACCCCACTTTTGCCTTTGGCGGTGGGGGCGAACACATTCAGGAAATAGACTGGGATGGGAATGTCGTCTGGGAGTTCACCTACTCTGACAGCACCCACCGGATGCACCACGATTTTGTTCAATTGCCCAATGGAAATCTGTTGATTCCGGCCTGGGAATTAAAAACAAAAGCGGAAGCCATACAGGCGGGAAGAGACACCACCCTAATTCCTGATGGTGTCCTTTGGGCTGAGTTTATCATTGAAGTGGATCGAGAAAACGGAGAAATTGTCTGGGAATGGCACTTTTGGGATCACCTGATTCAGGATTATGACGCGACCAAAGATAATTATGGTGTTATCGCTGAACACCCCGAACTCTTAGACATCAATCGCACCGGCGGACCAACTGCCGCCGGCAACAAAAACTGGCTCCACATCAACTCCATCGACTACAATCCCATGATGGACCAGATATTGATTAATTCCTTTTTTATAAGTGAACTTTTTATCATAGATCATAGTACAACTACTGCTGAAGCAGCAACGCACTCCGGTGGTAACAGTACCAAGGGAGGCGATTTATTATACCGCTGGGGCAATCCTCAAAATTATGATCACGGCACAGCAGACAACCGCACTGTATTTGGAAGCCACAATGCACATTGGATTAAAGAGGGGCTGGCGGATGCCGGCAAGATTATGTTTTTCAACAATGGCAATGGCAGGCCCGGTGGTTCGCATTCTTCTATCGACATTATTGCACCACCGGTGGATAGTTATGATACCGGGCAATATATCTATAATGCGGGAGTTGCTTACGGGCCTACAGCAACCGAATGGACATACGAGGCAGACCCTCCGGAGGGCTTCTATTCCAACTTTTTGTCAGGAGCACAACGTTTGCCCAATGGCAATACCCTGATTTGCTCCGGTGCAAAAGGTCGATTTTTTGAAATTAATCCCGAAAAGGAAATCGTATGGGAATACGTCAACCCTGTAGCAGGAGGTGGTATTATCTCACAGGGCGACACCATTCCAATCATTAACGGAAAGTATGCAAATATTGTATTTCGGTGTACGCGATATACGACAGATTTTCCGGGTTTGGCTGGTGTTGATCTGACGCCCGGCGATCCGGTAGAGCTGGATTTTACCCAGCCTTACGATTGTCAAATACTCGCTACAACACCAAAAGAATTGGATAATCAGGTAAGGGTTTTTCCCAATCCGGCAGGCAACTTTATCCGTGTAGAATATCCTGAGCATTTGGTAGAGTATTTGAGGGTGTACAATGCCCTTGGGCAGCTAGTGAAAAGTAGTGAACTAACGGGTCAGACAGCTCAGGAAATAGATGTCACGAACCTCAGAAGAGGAGTGTATTTTTTAGATTTTGGTGGAAAGTTAATGCGAAAGGTGATTATAACGAGGTGATTTTGTCAATTGCCTGGGTATTGGCAAATAATAAATTCAGAATCCGTTAAACGAAATAATATGAGCAAAGTAGTAAAAGACATCATGACCGCTCCCGTTATTACGACGACCATTGATGCTACAACAGCAAAGGTGCGAGAATTGATGGAGCGCAAGCAGGTGAGTGCCATCCCCATCGTAAGATTGGAAGATAATGATAAGATAACATTGAAAGGCATTGTGACCACGAGTGACTTACGGGGGATAACCGACGAGTCCACCCCCGTAGATTTGATTATGTCCACTCATGTAGAATCCGTAGAGAAAGACGCTCCCATCAGCATTGCTGCAAAAAAGATGGTTGAAAGAGATATGCATCATCTCGTCGTCATGGAGCATGGAAAAGTGGTTGGGATTATCAGCTCAATGGATTTTGTGAAATTGGCCATGGAGGTCTAATTATCTAAATTTAGAGTATCGGGATTTTTTCGATTTGCAAAGAAAGAAAGTATTTCTACGGTCTCCCCATTTAAACGGTAATAGATTGTATTAAACTTATCGAGAACAGCTCGTTTAACTCCTTTTTTTATGGTCGAATCGGGAAAAACATTAGGATTTAGGGAAATCAATCTTGTTATCTTTTCAATTTTTTGTGCCAGATTTTTCAGCTCTTTCTCCGTCCATTCCTTTTCCAAATAATCGAAAGTTTCATTTAATTCTCTTAAGGCATGATTTGTCCATTTTATATTATAACCACCTTTCATAAATCGCTCTTGCTTTAGAATGAGGTGTGAGATTACCATTGTCAGCATCCAAAACGCCTTCTATGATTGATTTTTTTTCATCATTGGAGATTGTGGACCACCAATCAGAAGTCACACTATTGCGAATTTCAATTAATTTTTGGACTAAGGATTCATCATCCAATGTAGTTAGCCATTGAATAAGTTCTATTTTTTGATGTTGAATATTTACATCCATACAGACAAGTTTTGATATCGAATAGAAACACAATACAAATTTACAGTTTTTTTCCATAAAAAGCAAAAGCCCGTCATTTCTGACAGGCTTTTCCTTTTGTTTCGTATGGAAACGAGCAATTACACTCTCTTTACGTCAACCGCATTCAATCCCTTTCGTCCTTCTTCCACTTCGTAAGAGACTTCGTCTCCTTCTCTAATGTCATCAACTAATCCATTTGCATGGACAAAAACGTCTTTTCCGCCGTCATTTGGAGTAATGAATCCATAACCTTTTGATTCATTGAAAAATTTTACTGTACCTTCGTTCATTATAAAAAATTAAAAGTTGAGACCATTCCCAAAAACACAATTATCCTACGATAAAAGCCTTTTTGTCCGGGCTCAATAAATTATTAAAGTCCAAAGGTACGTATAATAAAGTTATAAAACCCGATTATGGGTATTTATTATTATTTTTTTTTAAATTTATAACTACTCAGGGAGTCATTGCTCCATACATTGGTCGCTATATTGAAAGGCTAAAATGGTAAATGTTCCTTGTTCTGTATCTCTTGTTTGGTATTTTTATTCTATACTGACGAGGCTACATCTATCAGCATTTTCAATTCGAATTCTAATTCTAATTCTCATTCCCATTCTAATTCTAATTCTAATTCTCCTATTCTCTCATTCAAGCAGTTCCCGCTAAGGCACGCCAAGGTTTCGCCAAGGAACGCAAAGGACTATTCCCATTCTATACTGACGAGGCTACATCTATCAGCATTTTCAATTCGAATTCTAATTCTAATTCTCATTCCCATTCTAATTCTAATTCTCCTATTCTCTCATTCAAGCAGTTCCCGCTAAGGGACGCAAAGGTTTCGCCAAGGAACGCAAAGGACTATTCCCATTCTATACTGACGAGGCTACGTCTATCAGCATTTTCAATTCCCATTCTCATTCCCATTCCCATTCTAATTCTAATTCTCCTATTCTCTCATTCAAGCAGTTCCCGCTAAGGGACGCAAAGGTTTCGCCAAGGAACGCAAAGGACTATTCCCATTCTATACTGACGAGGCTACATCTATCAGCATTTTCAATTCTCATTCCCATTCTCATTCTCATTCTCATTCTCATTCTAATTCTAATTCTAATACTGACGAGGCTTTGCCTGTCAGCATCATAGATTCTAATTCTCATTCCCATAAGGTATCACCTCCAGAATATGTTTAATCGCCTCCACTCTTGCTTCTGTTTTTCGGTTGGCTTTGATAATAATCCATGGATGGAGTTCCGTATTGGTCTTCTCAAACATTTTCTCCTTGTATTTGGTGTATTCGTCCCATAATTCCTGCGCTTTTTCATCGACTGGGGACATTTTCCATTTTTTTAAAGGACTTTTCTTTATCTCCTCAAAGCGTTTTGCCTGCTCTTCTTTTGTAATGGAAAAATAGAATTTAATCAGGTGCAATCCCTTTTCGCAAATCATGCGTTCGAAGTCATTGACCTGCCCCATAAATATTTTATATTCTTCGGATGTGCAAAAGCCATTGACCGGCTCCACGACGGCGCGGTTGTACCAACTCCTATCAAAAAAGACCATCTCTCCGGGCTTGGGCAATTCGTTGACGTAGCGCTGGAAGTACCACTGTCCTTTTTCCTCAACAGTAGGTTTGGGTAGTGCCCGTACTCTGAAATGGCGAGGGTTGATGTGGGCAGTTATTCGTCGGATAGCACCACCTTTTCCTGCTGCATCCCTTCCTTCGAATAGTACGACAACCCGCTCGTTGTTCTCAATAACCCACGTTTGCAGTTTGATTAATTCTTCTTGTAGTTTCTTTAATTCCAACTCGTATTTAGCGAAGCGAAGTACTTTTTCCAGATTTATTTTTTTCTCAGCAAATAAATATCTTAAGCCCAATTTGGTGTTGATTATTTCAACGTCTTTTTTTGATAGTTTTATTTGTTTGCGCATCTGTTTGTTTTTATCTTTTTTAAAAATGGTAACGAAAATGTAGAAAGGAATAAAAGTCTAGACGTCAATCTGCTTTACATTTCGATAATAACGCATCACGACATTCGGATCGGGAAAGAGGGAGGTACCCGCATTTTCTTTGCCCGGATAGTCAAACCTTGAAAGCACATAGCGCATACTTTCGAGTCGCGCTGTTTTTTTATCATTGGTTTTAATGATAATCCAGGGACTAAAGTTGGTGTGCGTGTAAGCAAACATTTGCTCCTTGTACTTGGTGTATTTGTCCCATAGTTTTTGTCCCTCTTTATCAACTGGGCTGAATTTCCAGCGTTTAAGTGGACTGGCCAGCCTGGCATTGAACCGCTTAATTTGTTCTTGTTTGCTAATAGAAAACCAAAACTTGATGACCTTTACGCCGTCTTCATACAGCATGTGTTCGAATTCGGGTACCTGTACCATAAATTCATCGTATTGCTCTTGATCGCAAAATCCCATCACAGGCTCTACAACAGCGCGGTTATACCAGCTTCGGTCAAAGAAAACAATCTCACCCGGGTTGGGTAATTCTTTAATGTATCGTCTGAAGTACCATTGCCCACGCTCTACCTCCGTCGGCTTATTAAGAGCGACAACCCGCATACTCCGAGGATTGAGGTGTTCTGTAAACCGCTTAATGGAGCCCCCCTTTCCGGCAGCATCCCGTCCCTCGAAAATAACAGCTACCCGCATTTTCTGATCCATAATCCACTGTTGAAGGTCAACCATTTCCGCTTGCAACTTTCGCAGGGTGGATTCATAGCGAAGATAATTGATTTGTTTCTCAATTTTGTAGTTTTTGCTGCGGGCAATATTGATTAAATCTTCCCTTTTTCTTGCATTTTGCAAATCTTCAAGTGTGTACATATTTGTTTGTTTTTCAACCGGCAAATTCCGTGCGAATGCCATGATATAAAATATGGGGGAAGTTACATTTATTATGCATAACGGGCAACAAATTCCATTAAAAATTGTTAGGAAAGCTAAATATTAATCATCAAAATTATAACATGAAGAAAAGTAACATTTTATTTCTATTAAGCGGCTTTTTATTACTGACATTCACCGCCTGCAACAATGCACCGGAAGGGGAAAAAGCAGAGGTAAAAGAAGCGGTCGCACAAAAGGAAGCGGTCGCGACCGACCGTACCGTACAGATCACTCCTACCAATACAGTTATCGTATGGACGGCGACCAAAACATTCGGGGGACATCACGGTAAGATTAGCGTAAAAGACGGTAGCCTGGGGCTCAAAGATGGAAAACTCGTTAGCGGTAAGGTCAACATCGATATGAATAGTATCGCAGATGAGGATTTACAAGAACCCAGTCGTCAGGCAAAATTGGTAAGGCATTTAAAGAGCGAAGACTTTTTTGATGTGGCTAATCATCCCGTTGCTACTTTTGAAATCACAAAAGTCACGCCTGATGCAGCAAAGGCGGGAATGGTTAGTGTCGCCGGTAACCTAACGATTAAAGGTATTACCAAAAGTATTGAAATCCCGGCTGAGGTAGCCATTAGCAAAGAAGGTGTGAATGTAAAAACACCGGCTTTCACTATCAACAGATTGGAGTGGGGAATTAAATTTCACTCAGGAATACTCGGTACGCCAAAGGACATGATTATCAATGACAATATCGGCTTGCAGATTATCATAAACGCGAAGTAATCGATTCTCGGGAAGAGAAGTTTTTTTTAATCACCGTGATTTCGGAAATCACGGTGATTAAAAAAAACTTCTCCTTTAACCGCCTCATCCTCAATCCTCAAAAAGTGCTCAATCTCCTGTTCGATGTACCGGGCGTGTTCTAAGCTTTTTAGTCCCTTTAGCAATTCCTTTTTTGTCCCGGATTTCATTCTTACCATTACGCGAAAGGCGTGTATCGGTTTGCCGTTGGAGGTGGCGTAAACATATCGCTCTACATACAGTTGTTCAACATAATTGGAGGGAAGGTGAATTCTTTTTTTGAACGGAATCGGAATGGGACCATATTCGGAATCTATTGCTCCGTTTCCTATGAAAATAGTCGTGTGGTTAATGTAGTTTGCAATCGTCCAATACATCAGCCCAATGCCTACCAAAAAGTGAACACTAATTCCCAAAAACATCGAAAAATCACCGCTCATAATGAATCCAATCACAAAAATAGATACGATAAAGTTCCAAAACAAGGTGAAAAAGGTAAGAAAGCCCAAACTCGATGCTCGACGCCATCTGACGTCAATCTCCATTGAGTTGAGTGTGTTGTAAGCTTCAATTCCTCTCGGGATGACGATGTATGGCTTATTGCGATTGAAGTAATCTTCATCCTGTAGCTTTGGCAACTTATTTAATGTCGATTCTTTTGTTTTTTCTTTGTGCATTTATTGCTGCTTTAGTAATCGGGCTATCTCTTCTTCCTCCATTCCGGCAACTTCTGCGATTTCTTTGATACTCATCTGCATGGAGGCGAGTTTTTTTATCAAGTTGTTTTTGGCTTGCTTTTCAGCCTCCTCCCTTTGCTTTGCTTTTTCTTCTCTTTGCTTTGCTTTTTCTTCTCTTTGCTTTGCTTCTTCTTCTCTTTGCTTGGCCCGCTCTGCTTTTTGCCTTTCTTCCTCTGCTTTTCGTCTTTCTTCCTCTGCCCTTTGTTGTTCCCTTTCCGCTTTTTCGCGTTCCAACTCAATCATTCTTGCCTGCTTGTTAAATTCATTGACGACTTCATCTTCTATTTCCATATCGTCTTCTATTTTGGGTGATTGCAATGCTTTGATGAGCCTTCTGATGACAGGATGATAGCTTTCAGGGTAGTCTTTTTCATCAATAGTGAGGATATGTCTATTCGTTTTCAACTGATTAGCCTGATCAAAGATACTGAGAAATCGCTCCAATGTCGTCCGACGATGTTCCTTGAGGTGAGGTACTTGTATGACGGTAGCATCGTGGGTCAGCGCTTCGATAAAGGGATGCTTTTCGGTCAACGTTTTTCCGGTCGCCGCATCAATGTAGTCTCGCTTGACGCGAATAACGGGAATGGCTTCATCTGTAAAAGCTTCTCCCAAAATATAGATTGGATAAATGGGGATTGGCTCATCATTTCGATCTACATTCTGAGGGTTTTGGTATTGTTTGCCGAGGTATTTTCTGAACCTAATGGTCTGATAGTAGAATTTTGCCTTTTGCAGTTCAATGATGACAACGGTCTCCTTTCCGTCCGACTCTTGAATACGGGCATTGAAGTCCATCCGAGTAACGGTGATGCTGTTTTCAAGTCCGATTTTACTACTGTACTCGGTCGGGCTAAAGGCCAGTTCCTTTATTTCTTTGCCGATGATAGCCGACAGAAACAGTTTCGCCACCTTGTTGTCCTCCATCATATAACGGAAGACGACATCGTAGAGTGGATTAGCTATTCTTACTTTTCCCATACCGCTAAGATACGACTTTTTGATGTTTTGTGCAAAATAACTCATTAATGTGGGGTATGAACTTTACCTGTACCCGTCGCTTCAAGCAAGTAGTTACAAATCTTCATTTACAAGCCCAAAGACATATTCATCCCAAAACTGTTTATTTTTGTAGCTGTGCTTTCTCAAAATGCCTTCCTTAACAAACCCACTCTTTTCTAACACTTTTGCGGAGGCTTTATTGTATTCCACCGTAAAAGCGACCAATCTTTTTAACTGCAGATCTTCAAAACTGTGCCGAATTAACAATTTCAGTGCCGTGGTTGTAATCCCCTTTCCCCAGAATGGTTCACCAAGCCAATAGCCAACCTCTGCTGTGTATTTGTAAATGTCATTTTTGAACATCAACCCAATTGTTCCGACAAACTCATCTTTATAAGTAATCGCAAAGGTATCCTGTGGTTTGGCACTTCGGCACTTTTTTATAAAGTATTCGGCATCGGCAAGAAGGTAAGGATGGGGAAAGTAATCCCGAAGATTTATCCAGATATTAAAATTATTTGCCAATGTGGAAAGTGCTGTGGCATCGTCGAGTTCTAGCCGACGCAAGGTGATATTCCCGTCTTTGAGTATAAATGACATCTTTTATTGCTTTGTGAATGTAAAACAAAGGTGGACAGGTAAAAATTTCGTTTGAAAGACTTTTTTGTCATAAAATATTAACCTTCGCGAACCTTCGCGAATCCTTTGTGCCCTCCGCGGAAACTTTTTGCTTTTTACCTTTTTACGCGATTGCCTTAGTATATTCTTCCGATTAGTTGCCTAAAAGACAGGCATTTCATATCTTTGAGGCATAGGCAAATAATAAACTTAAACTCAATTATTTTAAACATGGGAGAACAACGTGTACAACTCGCCTCGGATGAAGTCATGCAGCGCTTCATCATCAACCTTCTCAAAGATATCGAAGCATTGGAATATATGCTTGAGCACGATTGGTTTGAAAATGATGTCGTTCGAATCGGTGCTGAACAAGAAATGGCTTTGGTCGATAAGAAGCATTTCCGGCCGATGAATGTCGCCATGCCGGCACTGGAAAAGATGAAAAAATACGACTGGATTGAGACCGAGTTGGCACAGTTTAATCTGGAGACAAACCTGACACCGCACCTCTTTCAGGATACCTGCCTCAGCAAGTTGGAAAACGAAATAAAACACAATCTCGATATTACCCGGAAGGTACTCAACTCCCTTGATGCGGAACTCATTCTGACGGGTATTCTCCCAACGTTTAGGAAGCAAGATTTGAGCCTTGACAACCTCACACCGAAGCCCAGATACAGGGCGCTTATGGATGCTATTAACGCACAATTAACGGGCAATTTATATGAACTGCGACTCCGCGGCATTGATGAGATATTGGTCAATCATGATTCGCCTATGCTCGAAGCCTGTAATACCAGCTTTCAGGTACACCTGCAAGTAGGAGCAAATGAGTTTGTAAAAATGCATAATATTGCCCAGACACTCGCCGCTCCAACCATGGCTTTTGCTGCCAATTCGCCGATTGTATTCGGCAAGCGACTGTGGCATGAGTCCAGAATTGCACTCTTTCAGCAGGCATTGGACATCCGAACGACCAAAGACCACATGCGCGAACGCAGCCCACGAGTCAGTTTTGGGACGGGCTGGATCGATGATTCTGTATTGGAGATTTACAAGGATGATATTGCAAGGTTCAGGGTCTTAATAGCAGGGGAAAAAGAAGAGGATTCAATAGCATTTATCAAGAAAGGAAAGGTGCCAAAACTCCGAGCCTTGCAGGTACATAATTCGACGGTATATCGATGGAATCGCCCCTGTTATGGCATAAGTGATACAGGTAAGCCACACCTGAGAATAGAAAATCGCGTTATCGCCGCAGGGCCAACCATTCGGGACGAGGTAGCCAACGCCGCATTTTGGCTAGGAGCCATGAAAGGAATTGCTAAAAACTACGATGATATTCGCACCGTCATCTCTTGGGCTGATATTCGGGATAATTTTGAAAAAGCGGCACGATTTGGCATTGACTCCAATTTCACTTGGTTCAATGACCAAAAGATAAGTGCCTGCGACCTCGTGTTAAAGGAATTATTACCACTGGCAAAAGAGGGGCTAGAAAGCCAAAACGTGCGTAAAGATGACATTAATACCTACCTCGATGTCATTGAAGAGCGTGCCAAACGACACATGAATGGAGCTCGGTGGCAATTGCGAGCTTATACCAATCTGCGAAAACAAACCGGACAAGCCGAAGCCCTCACCGTGCTAACTGCCAGCATCATTGAGAACCAAAAGAAAGAAATACCCGTTCACGAATGGACGATGCCCAAGATAGAGGATGTCGAACCCTTCCTCCCCGTTGTGCTGAAAGTTGATGAATTCATGCAGACGGATTTACTTACCGTTAGGGAAGACGACCTTATCGAAATGGTCGCCAAGCTTATGGAATGGCGACACATCCGCCACATGCCCATTGAGGATGACCACGGTAATTTTGTAGGGCTAATCACCTCTAAGGAGTTGCTTTCCTACTATGCAACCTGCAATATTCAAAAAGACTCGCTGGAGCGAAAAGATGTCGTAGCACAAGATATTATGCTGCAGGATGTTCCTACTATTCACCCGGATGCCTCCATCAGCGAAGCTATGGAAATGCTGCGTCAGACACATATAGGGTGTATTCCCGTCACACAGGACAATGAATTAATCGGTTTGATTACCGAATCGGATTTTTTGAGTATTACGGGGCGGCTGATTGATCATGGGGAGTAATCAACCATAAAATTCCATACCTTTGCATCATGAAGCAGGACGACCAATTACTAGACAATACCAAGGCGCTCATTGCACAGGAATTTAAGCTGGTGGAGACAGCGGATGACATCGCCACCGAGGAGGAACTTTTGCAAATTCTAGCCGATAGAATGGACGAGATGTTACAGCATCAGGTTGAATACCTCTTCAGTATGATGTACCGCTTGGATATTGATGAGCAGAAGGTGCATTTAGCCCTCTCTCCCCTTGCTCCGGAACCTGCCAATTTAGGACTGGCACGCCTTATCTTCGAACGTCAAAAACAACGGGCATACACTAAGATGCATTATAAGCCGGAAAAAATAGATGACGACTTGGCATGGTAATAAAAACGAAAGGCATCGTACTGAAAGCTATCAAATATGGAGAGAGCAGCCTCATTGTGGATGTCTTTACCCTACAATTAGGGTTGAGGAAGTACATCATCAGCGGTG
>JALVDO010000285.1 GCA_027008975.1 Saprospiraceae bacterium
ATTCAGATACTCAATTCGGTTGGTGCCCTGATGATTGTTTACGCATTCCGCTACGGCAAGGCGATTATCGTTAGCCCGCTGACCAATGCCGTCGCACCCGTGATTACGGTCATTTTATCATTACTTTTATACAAGACCGTTCCCCACCCTTACATTATTGTCGGAATGATTATCGCCGTCATTTCGATGTTTATTTTGGCAACACAGGAAGAATAATGGTAAATACTTTACCACCTTGTGACTTAAATCAGAAAATGAGGAATGGCGAATGAATGGTGAGCAGAAATTGAACACCCCATACGGGCAAGCTGAACATCGATTAACGATTAACGATTTTAGAAGTCTTAAACAAAACCGAAGTTTGATTTGGAAAATGAATTAGTAAATCTAAAATCTAAAATCGACTTGTCCGCCCCGCACGGGGATAGGATGTTCCTTGTTCTGCCTGCCCGTTGCGTAAGCAAATAGGGATATTCTTCACGTTCCTTGTTCTTAAATCAAAAAAGATAATTACTTACAGGTGTCTGTTTTTAGACAAAAAAGATGTACTCGTAAGTAGTTACAAATAATTAATATGAACAGATTGAATTTTCTTTACAATATGGGGCCATCTCCGATTAAAATCGGAGTCGCTACGTTACAGGGCTCGCTGTTCGCTCGGTGCTGCGCACTACTCCCGGAGGTCGTACCCTTCCACATCGCTTGTCCAAAAGTAAGCCGTTCGATAATCGCCATTTTATACCTTTTTACCGGATTGCTTTTATCGGCACAGGATTACCGTGATATTGTTATCAATTCCGATATTGCGGATGTACAACCCATGACAGGCATCGTCTTTTGGGATGGACAGAATACCAATACTGATGCCATCTCACTCGAGTTTTCCTATATGTTGTACGACGACGTAGTGGACTTGGAGGGCAATTTTGTCTGGGACGAGGTCGAAGACAAGCTCAACGATATTGCCGGCCGCAACCATCAGGCTATTTTGCGATTCCGATATACCTATGTTGGCAGGCAAACTGCCGTCCCGCAATATATAAAAAACCTACCCGATTATGAGGAGATACTCGGGCAGTCGGAAGGCGAAGCCACTTGGTTCCCCAATTGGTCGCATCCCGAATTACAGGCGTTCAATACGAGGTTTTATCAGGCATTTGCCGAGCGTTATGACGACGATCCCCGCCTGGCATTTTTACAGACGGGCTTTGGTCTGTGGGCAGAATACCATATTTATGATGGTCCCTTCGAGTTGGGGGTTACCTTTCCCGATATGGATTATCAGAGCCGCTTTTTTTATCATCTCGATACCGTTTTTCAGCATACGCCCTGGTCTATATCCATCGATGCAGCAGATGACACCTATGCTCCTTTCCACGATTCACCGGAGTTATTGCAGATACGATTCGGTAATTTCGACGATTCCTTTATGGCGGAAGAGCACCCCTACGTCAACGCGCTCAACTGGCAGTTTTTTGAGGGGAATGACCGTTATCGTTTTTCTCCTGCCGGTGGTGAATTTAGCTATTACACCGATTGGGATCAGGCTCACGTCCTCGACCTACCCGATGGAGCACACGGGATTTCTTTTGAGGAGTCGGCACGAAACTTCAATATTACCTACATGATTGGCAACGACCAACCCGACTACCAAACGATGGAGCGCATTAAGGAGGCGAGCCTTGCTGCCGGCTACAAATTCCAAATCAAACGTTTTCAAACGGCTGCCGGCGCTTCCGTGGTTGAGGTTGAGAATGTCGGCATTGCCCCGATTTACTATCCGGCTTTTGTCGCCGTCAACGGCACTCGTTCCGACGTTAGCCTTCAGGGATTGTTGCCGGGCGAGGTCATACAATGCCCGGTCGCAGCTGGTAATGCGCCCGATGCCGGCGACCCCGTTTTGACCATCGAGTGCGACCACCTGCTATCCGGACAAAAGATAGACTACTACGGTACGACTTATGTGGCGACTCACGAGCCGCAACAAAGAGAGCTTTTTGCAAAAATATACCCCACCATTCTTTCACAGGAAAGGCTGCTGAATATAGAAGTAGAGGATGCAATATTGACACAAATGACGGTATATAATTCCATCGGGCAACCGGTTTTTCGAGCAGTCATCCACGGCAAAAAGGATAGCATCGTGCTGCCGGATTTGCCGTCGGGTATCTATTTTGTACGCTTGCAAGTCGCTGATAAAATGACGGTTGTTCGTATTGTAATATAAAAATTCATATACCACGAGAGAGGGGTACGGTGCGGATTTTCGCTGACCTCCCTGCTACGCAACGGGAGGTCTGTGTAAAATACCGTGTTTATGGTGTAAAATCAGTGTAAATCCGTAATATCTGTGTCATCCGCACCGGTACGCGCCCGTATGGGTGTTCCCCCTATCCCCAAATTGCAAACATAAAGTACGAGGTAGTAAGTAGTTACAAAAATTCAAATACAACTATGAAAAAAATAATATCAATCACCTGTATTTTGGCATTCGCCCTGTCATTGCCCGCTCAATCGGATATTCACACCATTCAGAACGGCGACCTTATTATTCGATTGGATGATAAATTATTTACCAATATCCATTCTCAACAGGCACAAACGGCGCTTGAATCCGGATTTTATCCTTCGGAGTTTATCACCGTTCGCAAGCAGGCGGTGACCGATTTTACCCTAAAAGATTTTTCCAAAACAACCCTCAAAAATCAATTTGGAAGTGGAATCCAATACCGGATTACCGGATTACACAATGATGAAAAATACCAAATCGAAAAGCAGTTGACCATTACCTGCTACGAAGACTTTCCCGATATGGCGGTCTATCAGGTGCGCTATATCAATCGCGGAGGTAAAACGCTAAAGGTGACCAAGTGGGCTAATCAGCACTACCGCCTCGATTTGAATCCCAAAGACAGCGTGTTTTGGTCATTGCAGGGCAGCTCTACCAGCAACCGCGCCGACTGGATACTACCCATTCACGACGATTTCTATCAGCGCAATTATCTCGGGATGAACAATTCGGATTACGGTGGCGGCATTCCCGTGCTGGATGTGTGGCGTTCGGACGCGGGTGTTGCCATTGGGCATACGACCCTCTATCCACAATTGGTTTCTATGCCCGTTGAGCGCGAAGAAGATACCAACACCGCCTCTATGGCCATCGCGAAGCAATATGCCGAACCTTACGAGTTGGAGCCGGGTGATACCCTTGCTACCCTCGAAACCTTCGTGATGACCCACCGGAGAGATTGTTTTCACACATTACGCGAATACACTGCTTATATGAAGGTTAAGGGATTGAAGTTTGCAGAGCCGGAGCCATCCGCCTATGAGCCGATTTGGTGTGCCTGGGGTTACGAACGGGGCTTTACACTCGATGAGATTATCGGTACCCTGCCCAAGGTGAAGGAGTTGGGATTCAAATGGGCGGTGCTCGATGACGGGTTTCAGTTGGGAGAGGGAGACTGGGATGTCAATCCCGTCAAATTTCCGAAAGGAAACCGACAAATGAAAGCCTTCGTCGATACCATCCACAGTTTTGGGCTAAAAGCCAAATTGTGGTGGGCACCCCTCGCCGTCGATCCCTGT